>JADFPW010000443.1 GCA_022562105.1 Planctomycetota bacterium | reverse complement strand
GCCTGGTCCCATGTGCCCTGGATACCTACCCCATTGCTGTTGACGTTCGGAATGCAAGTTGGATTACCGGACCAAAGCTCCTCACCACCGCCACCGCGCGACAGCAGGGGAAGACCTTGCGACCCCAGATCGGCCGAGCTCAAGCTCGGCCGCATGGCCGTCTTGCTGTTGTCCGCTGCAAATGCGGGTGACGAAGCGATACACAGCCCGCCGATGATCGCCACCGCAGTCCCAAGACTCAAAACTCTCCTACACATCTTTCAGTCCTCCTAGACCTTCCAAGAAACGATACTTCTGGCTGTACCGAACCCGACACACCAAGGGTATAACCGCCGTGGCTTGCCCAAAAGGCAACACGAAAGCCACGCAGCTACTAACGGAATCCACGTGCCCCCCGCCCGACTGGCAACGAGACACAACGATTCCTCCCATAGCAGAATAACGGAGTCAGCCGCCCATGTCAACGCTGGTTTTCGAATACCCGAAGTCTTGACGCGCCCAAGACCGGTGGCCAACTTCCCCGCCAGGGCCATTGGGTTCGTCTCTGCGGGCATGCTTCCGCCCGATCGCGTCGCTAAATCGATAATTCTCGGCCCTGACTGTCCAGTTATGGGACGGACGCTGGAGGACGTCGCATTACACCCTGCGTGCGTCCCAACTCCCCTGAAGATAGGTCCGAGTTTCCGATCCTTCCCCGCTTCGAGCGGCTCGTCCAGACCGGGGCCAAAGGTCCGCCACCGCGATCGGAATGAGCGTCCCAGGTCGAAGCCGCGTAGCAGACGGCTACCCACGCGCGTGTGCCCCGCCCCACCTTGACACCCCGGGCCACCAGACCGATCATCAGCCCTTGACGCTCAACCACGTTCCGGGCGGCAATGGTGGTGCTCGCCCGACTTGTGGTCGTCAAGAGAATCTGTTCAGCGCCGCTGTATTGGGGCGCTGCTGGTCGGCGTCCTGGTGCTCGCCCGGCCCATCAGGGCGGGCGTCGGTGTTTAACTCGCTCAACGTCGCCGGCTCTTGGGGACACGATGATTCCGGTCGACTGCGGGCTCCCGGGCGTCGGAATCTTACCCATCATCGGACCCACGTACTGGACTGACGCGGTGAACGGCGAGGCCTCCAAAGGTGAACAGTGTGACAAGCAGCGGCCTCGGCGCGCCTTTCTTCTTCTCAGGATGGACTGCGGATGAAATCGGTGAGCACTTCCTGCCCTGCGGGGATACGGAGCGCCCTGGCGGGTCACCACATGTTGGTGACCGGTTCCACGGGCTTCTTGGCCAAGGTCTTGGTCGAGAAGTTGCTGCGCAGCGTGGATTCCATTGGCGGGATCCATCTGCTGGTTCGTTCGCGTTCGGAGGGTCGATCGGCTCGGCAGCGTGTTTCGCAGGAGGTGCTGGGCTCGAGCGTGTTCGATCGGCTACGAGCATCGCTGGGGCCTGATGCGTTCGCCCGCCTCTGCGATGAAAAAGTCCACGCCATCGCCGGCGATCTGACCCAGGAGCACCTGGGTCTGTCGCCCGACGACTATGCCAAGCTTGCTGCGACGATCACCCGAGTGGTGAACAGCGCCGCAACGGTGACATTCGATGAACGTCTCGATCTGGCTCTCGATCTGAACACGTTCGGGCCTGGGCGGCTGTTGGCCATCGCCAAGGACGCCGGCCACGTTCCCTTTCTGCACGTTTCAACATGCTACGTGTGCGGCGCGCGGCGAGGCAGGGTGGCTGAGGAACTCTCGGCTCCGGAGAAGGCGCTTCAGTCGTTGCCGCGATGTTCGGACGGCGATGACTTCGACCTGGATGCCATTGTCACGACTCTCCGCGCCCGGTGCGCCGAGATTGCGGTCCAATTCCCCGGCAAGGGCGAGCAGTACCGCCGCAAGCTTATCGAGGCGGGAATGAACTACGCCCGGGCGCATGGCTGGAGCGACACCTACACCTTCACCAAGTGGCTGGGAGAGCAGTTCCTCTGTCGGGACCGGGGCCAGGTGCCGTTGGCCATTCACCGCCCCGCCATTATTGAGAGCAGCTACGAAGAGCCGGCACCGGGATGGATCGATGGCCTGCGCATGGCAGACCCGATGATCGTGGCCTACGGTCGAGGTAAGCTCCGCGAGTTTCCGGCTAACGCCATGGTGCCGCTGGATTTGATACCGGTCGATTTCGTCGCCAATTCGATGCTGGCTGCCTTGGCGTGCGGGATGTCAGACCCCTCTTCGGTCCCGGTGTATCAATGCGCCTCCAGCGATCGTAACACGCTCCTGGTGGGGGAGATGACCGCACTCACCCGCGAAGCCTTCCGATGCCGTCCGATGATCGATGACCACGGACGGGCCATTGAGGTCCGTCCGCTGGAACTCGTCGACGTTGAGACTTTCTCGGCCCGGTGGGGTCGACGGAAACGACGTGTCGAGTTGCTCAAGAAGGCGTACCACGCCGTCGGCGGGCGAGGCCGTTTCGGGCGACGACTATCCACGGCTCGTCGCAATATCGATCAGCTTCTCTATTTCGCCAAGATCTATTCCCCGTATACCCACCTGGACTGCCGGTTCGCGACCGATCGGACACGGGAGCTCTGGGATAGACTCAGCCCCGATGATCGCAAGGAGTTCCCCTTCGACGAGGAGCAGATCGATTGGGAGGACTACCTGGTCGATCGCCACGTGCCGGGGTTGCGATCGTACGTCCTG
>JADFPW010000099.1 GCA_022562105.1 Planctomycetota bacterium | reverse complement strand
TCGAAGTTCGGCTGCAAGTCGATGGCCTGTAGGAGCTCTGCTTCCGCCTCGGTCCATCGACCCAGCAGGACGAACTCGAACGCCAGATTGTTGTGAAACGCCGCCGACTCCGGATTCAGATTGACCGCGGTCTGCAACGCTTCCACCGCCTGGGGGTGCCTTCCGAGCCGGCCGAGCATGACGCCCAGTCGGTCGTAGGCGGCGGCGTAGGTGTGGTTCACCGCCGCGGCCTTGCGATACTGAATGGCCGCCTTGTTCAGCAAGCCCTGGGCCTCGAAGAGTTGCCCAGCCGCGTAAAATGTTTCCGGCAGGATTTTCGGCTCGGCGACGGTTCGCGCCTTTGGAGCCACACCCGGCGACCATCCGCCCGGAGCGCCGCCGTAGCCCGCCGGCTGATGATTGCTGCAGGCCGACAGGATCGCACATGCCGCTATCCCCACTACGCTCAACCTGATCACGATTTGGTCTCCTGCTTTGCCTGGGTCATTAGGCTTTGCCCATTGGTTACTGGTCTATCTGCGACACCTGCATACGTTTGGCGAGGTTTTCGTCCTCGGTGCGGGCGGCGAGAATGGTCAACGCTCGGTCGGCCCGCATTCCGCGCCCGCCCGGCATCGCGGCCACCACCGTAATCCGGTTCATGTCGGCCCCGGCCGCTTCGAGGTAGTCGGTCAGGTGGGCCAGTCGCGTGGCCACAAACGTTTCGTCGGTCGAATCAGTCGCGTAGCGAACCGTTCCCCCGTAGGGGGCGTGCAGCTTGGCCAAGCGGTCCAAATAGGCCACGCCGAGTCCGTTGAGCTCGGTGGTATTGGGTACGAAGTGGAGGTCGCTGATCGATGCTTGATGCCGCATCGCGTTGTCCTTCATGTAGACGAACGGATCGTCATACGTGGATGGACCCGGATTCGCCATGAGCATCTCAGCGTCGTTCGGTGCAGTCGAGCTGCAGCCGCAAACCACGAACGTCATCGCCAACAGAGACTCGACCGACATCCATCGTCGTTTCAACATGCTTTTCATCCTTCGTGGGCGATGGTTACGCCCGCTAGGGAGGCGCGCGGCTCGATGCCGACTGATGCCAAACGAGTGCTAAGCGGCACACGTTAGCGGACGCATACGCTCCACCTTCTTATCGAGTATTTGTCACGCTCAGTTTGCTCTAATTATCGGGCAACGGACTTGTGTTCGATGGGGCCTCCGCCACGACGCGGCCCAGGCGTGCGATGCAACTACCGGAGGCGACTCGCAAGATCGCTGGGAGCACTCCCACCAGTACTGCTACGCCCGATTGGATGCGAACCGGCGGCGGCTGAACCAACGTCGTTTGACCGAATCCCGCGTGGCGCCGAAAATGCGCGTGTGTCCAGTCGTCAACATTTTGACCCGGATCCTCCATCCCACCAGGCTCCCGCCGACCATGAACTGATCGCGGATCTGAAGCGTGGAAACGGCGATGCCCTCAGAACACTCATGGCTCGGTACGATCGGCTGGTTCGCTTCGCCATCTACCGCGGCAGCCGCGCAGAGTGCCAACGCGATCCCGCCTGGCTCGATTCGATCGCGTCGGAAGTCTGGACCGGCTTCGTCGGCACGCTAGGCCGCAATCCGGACAGCGTGCCACGAGAGCTGAAAACCTATTTCATCCAGATCGCCCGCCACAAATGCATCGACGCGCTGCGCAGGGGACGCCGTGGACACGCCGCCCTCTCGCAGGGCGCCCGCGAACTCGATGATCTTTCGACCGCCCAGCAGTCGGTGTCCGAAACCATGTCGATAGCTGAGGAGGTTGCCCGATTGCGTTGGTGCGTTTCGCAACTGAGTCCCGAGGATCAGGCTCTCTGCAGCCAGATCCCACAGATTGTCGAGCGTCGATGGCGAGACGTCGGCCGGGCGGTAGGGTTGGCGGAGTCGACGGTCCGATCCCGCTGGCCCGGCGTCGTGCAACGCCTCAAGATCTGCCTGGAACGGCGCCATACGAGGTAGGCCGATCGTCCGAAAATGATAGTCGTCCAGGCGACCTAGCGGTGGGCGGTGTTCCGAGAGGCCGGGAATCCCAATCCGCATCTCGCAGGGGTGGCGTTCTCGGGCTCTGGAATGGGAGCAGAAAACTAAGCCGCGGGCTCGCGCCTAGCCCCGTGATAGGCGACTCCTGTTCCGGATGTTGGCGCCCCTCGGGCGCCGATACTCGTTTCCGGACCATGGATTGGCCGATGTCTCGAAAACACTACAATCCGGCCGACGTCGAAGCCCTCCTAGCCATCAGCCGCGAGGCGCAGGAGGCGGGCGTGTCGAACCGAACGGTGGTTGATGTAGACGAGCTGACGCGGCGTTTCGCGGCCGCGGTCGCATACCCACGCGAGGCGCCTGCTGATCGGTGGCGTGTCGTTTCCTTCTTGCGAGCAGCCGTGCCACTGGCCGCGTGCCTGGCGATCGTGGTCGGGCTGGCACGCCTGGGTGGCCCGGTCGCAACTCCACTGGCGGACACTTCCAGTTTGGTTCTGTCGGAGCTTGACTGTCATGGATCTGGAACGGTGCAGTGGGTCTCCCTGGCTTCCTTCGCCGGATGCCTCACCGGACCGGGCCAGCCAATTTCGACCGCTGAATGCGCCTGTGCCGACCTGGATCGTGACGGCGACGTCGATCTAGTCGACTACGGTAGGTTCCAACGCTTGGCTGGCTCGCGGTTGAACTAGCTGCTCTTTCGGAGCCTGCACACCTCCCTGCGACACGACTAGGCCCAATCTTCGTGGTGTGTGCCCATTTCGAGCGTCGCCGTTGGTGTCCTCACCGGACCGGCCATCGTTGGCCAACAATTTCCCATTCACCCCTCCGGGGACGCCACATGATCCCTGTTGACTGACCGGCACGGAGTCGATCCAATTGTTTCAGGCAATACTGAAAGGACTTTCTGTGTCTGAAAGGGGTGATGTGGTTCAAGGAACTGGCGCATCCGGGGATGCGTTGGAGCAATCCAAGGCGTTGTTCATTCGCCGATGGGGCGAGATGGCCGCCAGTTGGGGGATCAGCAGGACCATGGCTGAGATCCACGCCCTGCTATACGTCGCCGACCAGCCGCTCTGCACCGACGACGTCATGGAGCAGTTGCAGGTTTCCCGTGGCAGTGCCAGCACGAATCTGAGGCAACTGGTCACCTGGGGGTTGGTGGTTAGGTCTCATCGGCGTTGCGATCGACGGGACTACTTCGAGGCGGACACGAACGTATGGCAGATGTTCCAGACCATCTCGCGCGAGCGACGCCGACGCGAGGTCGAGCCGATCTTGGAGACTATTCGTCGGTGTCAGGCGATGGTATCGGGTGACTTGCAGCCACCGGCCCGAGGGCGGCAACAATCTGTCCAACTCTTCTCCCAGCGACTCGACGAGATGGACCAGTTCCTTACGGTCATGAATGGACTCTTCAACGCCTTGGTTCACGTCGGGCCGGGCGGGTTGGAGACGATTGCACAAATGTTGTCGGCCGTCCAAGGGCACGGCGAGCGAGTCGGCCCAGTGGATATGTCGGCCTAGCGTAGTGTTTCATAAGTGCCGCTGTTATTGTTAACCGAGCCGCGACCGTGAGGGAGCGGTTTTTGTGTCTCCCTCCCTCACGGTCGGGGCTCGGATAAGATGCTGACAGCGTGACAAACTGCGCTAGTCATCAACCTCGTATTGGAGATTTCCGAGAATGACGCGTCGTCCGCTGGGCAAGTCTGGCTTGGCCGTGACCCCGATCGCCCTAGGTACGTGGGCCATGGGAGGGCACGTGGCGTCGTGGGGCCACGTTGACGACAACGAATCCATCGCCGCCATCCAGAAGGCCGAAGACCTGGACATCAACCTGATCGATACCGCCCCCATTTACGGTAACGGACACGCCGAGGAGATCGTGGGCAAGGCGCTTCACGGTCGGCGGGATCGATGGGTGGTGGCGACTAAGTGCGGCCTGCTGCCCGGGGTCGATGAGGACGCACTTCCACGTCGTTGCCTCTCCTTCGACAGCATCATCCAGGAGTGCGATCAGAGCCTTCGCCGTCTGGGGATCGATTGCATCGACGTCTACCACTGTCATTGGCCCGATCCGGAAACGCCGATCCGCGAGACCATGGAGGCGATGAAGTCGCTCTTGAAACTAGGCAAGATTCGAGCGATCGGCTTGTCCAACTTCGGCTGCGAACGGATGGCCGCCGCCCGCGAGTTCGGACCGGTAGACGTGGCTCAGACTTCGTTCTCCATGCTCCACCGATGGGCGGCGTCGGATCTGTTGCCCTATTGCGTGGAGCACGAAATGGGCGCGTTGGCCTACGGACCCTTGAGCAAGGGGCTGCTGACGGGCAAGTTCCGCAAGGATTCAGAGTTCACCGATGTGCGGGCGACCGACCGCGAGTTCGTCGGCACTCGTTACTTGGACAACCTGCAGAAAGTAGCGCGACTGAACGCCATCGCTCAGCGCCATGACAAGACGGTAGCCCAATTGGCTCTGAACTGGGCTGTTCACCAGCCCGGAGTAACGGCGGTGATCGTCGGAGCCAAGCGCCCCTCACAGATAGCGGAAAACGCCGGAGCCGTCGGCTGGGCGATTCATCCCGATGAGATTCAGGCCATTGACCGGATTCTGGAGGACGCCTGAAGTGTCAGGTGGTGTCACTCCGCCGCCGTCTGCGCTGCCACAAGGCCGCCAGGCGCGCTCATCGCCGGCCGACATCGCACCCACCGCCGCCCCTACGGCCGGCGCAATCGACGAAAGATCCGATAGCGAAGCGGCCCATCCCCTCCCCCTTCGCGGTCGTCGCGGCCGGAAGATTCTGCGTATCAGTGCCGTGGTCGCCGGTGTGCTGGTCGGCGTGGGGGTCCATCAGCAGTTGGCTCCGGTCTATCGCGGAGCGGCCACCTTCTCGACCACGCCGGCTACCGGCGAGTTTGCGGAGGTTTGCCGGCAAGACCTGGTTCGCTTCGCCTGGCAGGCCGGTAGTGCCTCGTCCGGGGCGATCACGCGTTGGGAGGTCTCATCCGAGGGACCGCTGAGATTGGAGCTGGAAGGACCGTCCCGGGACACGCTGGATGCGGAACTTTCCCGGATCGCCGCCGGGTTCGTCGCCCGCGTTCGGGCGGACTGGCAACGCCGATTGGAAGTGCCCTCCCAGGCCGAACGGGTCGTCGTCGAGCAACTGGCCGATTTGGACAAGCACCGGCGCTCGGTGAACGATGCGCGGAGTGAGGCTGACGCTCAGTGGACCAACAAGAGCGCCCTCGATGCTCGCGACCGCGCCCAGCAAGATGTAGCCGGCGGTTATCGACAACTGACTGAAATCCGGACTGCCCTGGTCAACCGTCACCAAGAGCTCCATGCGTTGAAACATTCGCCGGTTCCGCTCAAGGGGTGGGTTTCGCCCGAGCGGCGTGAGGCGGAACGGCTGGCGGACCTGGATCTGCAACAGGATCTGGCCGCACTTCGGATTCACGTTGCCGCGGTTCGTCGTCAGTTGTTGGACGTCTGGCAGCGCAGTTCCCCAGCCCTGGATGATCTCTTGGCCGCCGCCGGGAAGCTGCGCCGAGTGTACCTTGGCGCCATCGTTCGGGAGGCCACCGGACCCACGCGATGGATTGTGGAAGAGTCAAAGGATGAGGCTGGGGCGTATCATGATCGGCTCAGCGCCTTCGCTCGCGGCTGGAACAGCGTGTTTGTCGCGCTGCAGCGGCTGAAGATTGATCCAACCAACGACGCGGTGCTGGATTCGTATGCGGCTGCACATCGTTGGCTGGGTGACTTCCGGTTCGAGGCGGGCGGCTTAGTGGATGGGTTGGAGATCGCGGTTCGGGCGTTGAACAACGAGGTCGACGACGCTGCTCGCCATTACAAGATGCGCTCCGAGTTCGTCGGGGCGGTCAAGCATCTGGAGTCCGCCCAAGCATCGTTCTTTCGACTGGCGGATCAGGTCAACGAGGCGGAGAACTTCCGCCTGGACCAGGCATTGCGTTCCGCCCGCGGCTTGCGGGGGCGCGTCTACCGTCGCTGGTTGGCCATTGAGTCGCGGTTGGATTCCGAAGCCTTGGCCCAGGCCATCCAAGATCGCCAGCGGCTCATCGCAGAGGCGGAGTCCCGATTGGCGTCGGCCTTGCAGGATCTGGATCGGTCGATTGGGGAGGCGCTGGCGAATGGAGATCGACTGGACGCGTCGATCAACCAGGCCGACGCTCAGCTTCGCGCCCAGGTGCTCGCCGAGCAGCGCGCGGAGTGGCTGGCGATGGCGGACGGGCTCATCGCCGGGTGGGAGCAGCGGTTGCAACAACTCCGGGTCCAACGTCGTCAAGCCGCCCCCCAGGCCACCATCGAGTTGGCGGGGCGAAGTGTGGGCGACCGCTCCATCCACCCCACTCGTCGTTTGGGATTGGGGATACTGGCCGGTCTGGCGGCGGCGCTGTTCGTGCTCGGGGCTCAGAAGTGGCTTCTGGATCCCCTGGGCAAGCCCCGTGGGTGAGGGCGGAGTCTCAGGTTGGCGTGGTGGTGCCGACGGGCGGGTGCCCATATACTGGGGCATCCATCGCCAGGCCTCCAGGAGACAAGGCGCTGGGTGACAGGCAGGGACCATGGGCGAAGGATTGAAGAAAGCGCTGGTTGGTGGCTTCGCGGTCTTGGCCGTCGGGTGCTTGGCGTACATCGCGTTTTGGGACGAACGCAGCGGGGTAAGCACGAGCCTGGCGGACCACCGTTTCCTTCAGGACATCAACACGGGGAAAAACTACCGGGTCGATATTACGGTAAAGGACTATGGCCCCTACCCGCACAAGAACCGGAGCACGGGTGAGATGAGCCTCTATCCGACGGAGGTGTGCTACTGGGACGAGTGCGGCGAGAAGGGCGGAACGCGGGTGATTCTCAATACCTGGCGGAAGCAGCCCGAGCCGACCAAGTGTCCCGTCTGTGGGCACACGGTCAGGGTCCACAACCCTCGCCCGCCGGGCTACAAGGACGACAAATGACCGCCCCGGACGGCCTGGCATAGGAATCTTGCCCCGTTTTGGGTGGCAGAGTGTTGCTAAACCGCTCGAAACGTCGGATAATACCAGTGTACGGGGCTGCAGGGCGCAGCCCGTGGCGGGATCAAACCGCCGCTGCCACCGCCAAGGCGAAATGCGAGGTGATCGGACACGGGCTGACGGTTGCGTTGAACGCGTTCACCGTGCCAGGAGCGAAACCATGTCGAGAAACCAGCTACCGGGAATGAAGAACAGAGCCAATCGGACGAGTGAATCGGATGACGCTCGACGTCCATCCGGTCACACCCGAGCAGGGGCGTTTACGCTGATCGAGCTGCTAGTCGTGGTTTCGATCATCGCCCTGTTGATTTCCATCCTGCTCCCCTCGCTGAGGCGTGCCCGCGACCAGGCCAAGGCGGTTGCGTGTGCGTCGATGATTGGGGGCACTCTCCGTGGGATGGTCACCTACTCGTCGGAGTGGAACGGCTGGATCTTGGGCTCGCCGGGTACGAGCGGCAGCGTCCTGTTGGGCACGTCGTCTCCGCCTGCTGACGATGAAGAGAACATGCCCGATTCGCCGACTCAGATTTTCGATTGGGCCGGTCCGATTGCCGGTGCCAGCAGCCAGTTGCCGTACAATCGAGGGGAGCGTCATCAGGTGCTGGTCGAAGATCTGTTCGTCTGCGCCGCCAACGGACTCACCTCCGAGCCGTTCCTCAACTATCAGGTTGGGCCTCACGGCAGCTGGGGCATTGTCAAAATGAACAGCTACCTGACCATGAGGCAGTTCATGCTCTGGCCTCGGACGTACACTCCTTGTCCTGACACTAGTTGGGGCGAATGCGCCCCGTTTCCAGAGGCTCAGCTCGACGTCAACGTCGGCGGGTGCGCCACGCCGGGAAGGAACTACGTACCGAATCTGGATCGAGTGGAGAGGCCTTCCGCCAAGGTATTTCTCGCGGACGGTGCGCGTTTCACTACCCCCGGGGGCGGACTGGATCACGACATTTCCTGGGACGCCCCGTCAGGCGGGGCCTTTTCTGACGGCGGACCTACTCTGGCGGAGGAGTTTATGCGGTCGTATTGGATTGAGGGCTTCGAATCCGCATACTCGTACCGGCACTATTCCGGAAGCGATCGCGCTCTGGAAGTCGGGTTCTTCGACGGGCACGTCGCACTGATGAGCCGAAAGCAATCTCGATTCCCCGATCCCTGGTGGCCCAAGGGTTCGCTGATCCCCTTGAACGATTTCAACGAGCAGACCATAACGATGTTGATCGATCTGGGACGTGATAACGACCTGGTCGATACCGACTGCGGAGACGCCTATTTGGTACAATAGCTGGGTAGGACCGCGTAGTGCCGCGTGAAACCCATTGCGGTTTGGCAACACGATGCTGCCGCTGAGCGTGGATCCCCCAACAGCGCAGGGGCGAGGCGGCTCGAATTCTCCACCTTGCGGATTGGCAATCCCATCCTGCTTGCTTTCCCACCTGAATTGACGTGTTGCGACATTGCGCCCGGGAGGACTCGAACCTCCAACCTACTGGTTCGAAGCCAGTTACTCTATCCAATTGAGCTACGAGCGCGTCGAGACCCGGATCATAGCGAGCAAGTTCCGGAGCGGCAACACGGGGTTCTCGCCCCTTTGGGGAGCGAGAACCGTTGGTGACCTTGGGAGCGGCCCCTTCGGGGCGAGCGTGAGGCTGCGGGCGCTGGAGAGTTGACAGAGTTGCGTTGGACGGCGGATAATGAGTCCCGCGAGCAGGGAAGTTTCGTGTCACAGGCAAGGGAGTCGCCGTCATGTCGCGCAAAGTACTGTTGATCGTGGCCATAGGGACTGCTTGTGTTTCGGCGGGTCTGGCGTGTCAGTCCACCAGGGCGGTCGGGCAACGCGTGGGCCGCTTCTTCGAACGCGAGGACTACATTCGCATCACGTTGGACGGCCGGGCGGCTCAGCAGCACGTGGTCAAGAGAATCGTGCCCGGTTGGTCGCAGTGGAGGGTGAACGAGCCCATCAGCCGTGGGCCGACACTCTTCTACCAGATCACCAAGCCGGAGCGATTGGGACGCATCACCTACGTGCGTGCAGCCATTTACCGCGCGTTTGACGGTGCGTATTCCAGCCAGCCTGACTTCGTGATTGTTTCTCGTGAGCCCCACGACACCGCGTCCCACCTCAAGCCGAATACACGCTACGACCTGGGCACTCCTACGGAGGGGTTCAGGATATCGGATGTCACAGGCCACGAAGTGCCCCAGGTCGAACTCGATCCGGGGACCGAGTACCAACTGATCCTGACCCTCAAGGCGGACAAGAGTCAAACGGCTATTGTCTACTTTACTACGGGATGACGGCTTCGGCGCGTCGACATGGCGATCGACCGGGCCACGGGTCGGAGAGGGACACACGGATTCGATCCATGGCCCCTCGTGCGCTCCTTCTGACCGCGATGGTGCTGGGCGGCTCGGCTTGTCACGGACGTTCCACGGCGTTGCCGTCGCTGACCGCTGTGCGGGTGATGCTGGCCGACGTCGAACGGCAGCGACAGGAGAACCGGACCAACGATAGGGCTTCACCGGGTGCCACTGGTGGCTTGTCCACCAGTGTTGCCGACCACGTGTTGCAGCCGCCGGGCGGAGATTCACGACAGCCGTTGTCAATACTGGACGCACGGGTGGTGGACTACCGCGCCAGCCGATACGAGCGCGGGTTCATGCGAAAGTTGCTCGACTCGGGCGGCGAACTTTGGATAGTCGAAGATGATTCGTTTCGGCGCTCTCCACGGCCTGGTGTACCAGACCGTGCCACCCGGCTGGGTCCGCTCCCGGGGTTCCGACAGACGCTGAGTCGTGATGTCCGACGCCTTCCGAGCCAGTTGTGGGCCGACTTCAAGTCCGTGTACACCAGCCCGGCCAACCTGTTGCTCCTGGGCGGCACCTACGGCGCTTCGTTGGCCTTGCAAAGCACCGGGCCGGACGACACGGTGGCGGACAGTCTGCGCCAGCATCGGATCTTCAAAGACGATTGGCGCGACGCCTTCGGCGCGGCGGGCAATCCGTTGGTTCACTTCGGGTTGGCTGGGATCTGGTATGTGGTCGGACAGCAGACCCAGAATGAGCATACCTACCGAGTCGCCGGAACTCTTCGGCGCGCCCTGATGGTCAACGGCCTATCGGTGCTCGCCGGCCAGTTGGCGACTGGCGGGCACGGTCCTAACGGCGAGTCGGGATCGTTTCCCAGCGGCCATACGTCCAGCACATTCGTGATCGCTTCGGTGATGCATCGTGCGTACGGCCCGTGGGTGGGCGTGCCGTTGTATGCCCTGGGCGGTCTGGTGGCCACGGAGCGCCTGGACAGCGACGAGCACTTCCTCAGCGACGTGGTCATGGGCGCGGTGATGGGCTTGGTCATCGGGCACACCATCGCGGGCGATCGGGAGCTGACGCTGGCCGGTGGGCGCATCGTTCCCTACGTCGATCCGCAGACGCAGAGCAGCGGATTGGCCTGGGTCGTGCATTTCAAATGACCGGGGAGGGCGAGTGCCATTTGACAAGTCCGCAGCCAGTCCGGACAACATCGGCATGGCGGATGCGGTTCCCAATGACGAGCGACCCACACCTGACCGGTTGGAAAGCCTGTCCGACGATGTGCTGGCCCGATACTCGCGGCAGGTGTTGATCCCGGAGTTGGGTGAGGACGGACAGCGCCGGCTGATGAACGGCCGGGCCACGCTGATCGGTTGCGGCGCTTTGGGTACCGTCCAAGCCGAGGTGCTGGTGCGGGCCGGCATCGGATCCATTCGCATCTGCGACCGCGACTATCTCGAACTCAACAACCTACAACGCCAGGTGCTGTTCGACGAGGCGGATCTGGCGGCCGAACTACCCAAGGCGGAGGCGGCTCGCCGAAAGCTGGCCCTCATTAACTCCCAGGTCAGCGTTGAAGCCGTGGTAACGCATGTCGATCACACCAACATCGAAGCCTTGGTCTCGGACGCTGACGTGATTCTGGACGGGACCGACAACTTCGAGACGCGATACCTGATCAACGATTGGGCGGTGGCCAACGGTCGGCCGTGGATCTACGGGGCGGTCATCGGCACCACCGGATTGTGCATGCCCATTGTCCCGGGCCGCACGCCCTGCTTGCGCTGCGTATTCGAGGACGCTCCGCCGCCGGAGCTGAACCCCACATGCGACACGGCGGGTGTGTTGGGCTCGGTGGTGAACGTGGTGGCCAGCCTGCAAGCGACGGAGGCGATCAAGATTCTAGCCGGGCGGTCCGACGCCCTGAACTGCAGTCTCACCAGCATCGACGTGTGGACCGGCCGGATGTCTAACCTGAACGTGTCCCGGGCTCGTGAGAGTGGTACCTGCCCCTGCTGCGATCGGCGAGAGTTTGACTACCTCGAAGGTCGTGCCTTGGCGTCGACCACGGTGCTTTGCGGGCGCGACGCGGTCCAGGTCGGGGGCGGCGGCCGTCGCGTGGACTTCGACTCGATCGCTGCCAAGCTCCGCCCCGTCGCGACCGGCGAGATCCGGTGCAACGTGTTCATGCTCAAAGCGCGGCTGAGTGATTGCGAGTTGACCTTGTTCGCCGACGGCCGGGCCATCATCAAGGGCACCCACGACGCCGATCATGCCCGTTCGCTGTACGCCAAGTACATCGGGGCCTAGTGCCCCACCGGGCCTACGGGCACTCGCCGAATCGCGCCAGCACATAACCGCTGTCCAACGGATCGACCAGGCCGTCTCCGTTCTGGTCCGCGGCGTCACACTTGGGATCACCGGTATCGACGGAGCAACCAAACCGGGCCAGTACAAACCCGGCGTCCAGTGGATCGACCACTCCATCTGCGTTGGCGTCGCCTTCGCATAGTTCGCATTCGTCGGGGATTCCGTCGTTGTTCTCGTCCGGGCTCATTCCGAAGGCGATGTCGCAGACGTCGGCCGTCCCATTCTCATTGCAGTCTGGATCCAGGACGTCGTTGAACGCGTAGACCGAGCCGGAATTCGTTCCGTTATCATCATCCAGAGGGGCACCGATCAATGCGAGCTTCCCGGATAGGGCGACGACGCTTCCGAACTGGTCGTCATCCTCACCATCCGGGGCCAGCAACTTCCGCTCTTGCACCCAGGCAGCACCGTCGAAAACATACGTGTAGGCCGACCCGGAGTCTTTGCCACTATCGTCGTCGAGGTAGGTGCCAATTACGGCCACGTCGCCTGAGATGGCCACCGACCACCCGAATCGGTCATCGGCGACGCCGTCATCCGGAAAGAGCTTCTGTTCCTCCACCCAGGTTGCCCCGTTGTAGCGGAACACGTAAGCCGTTCCCGAATCGTTCCCCGCCCCGTACTCCCCCCAAGCTCCAACCAGGACAACCTGATTAGATAAGGCTAGAGGCTATCCCAAAACCTCTTTCAGTAATAGAAGAGTGCATCCAAGGTGGAGAAATCCCTGGAACATGGTGGTTGACTTCTCCCATCTAATACACAGTCTACGGAAGTTCTGAAACCAGGAAATCGTACGTTCGACCTTCCAGCGGCGATCATAACGCCGAAGAGAGCGACCATCCTGGGTGATGTTCTCAAGTTTCC
>JADFPW010000442.1 GCA_022562105.1 Planctomycetota bacterium | reverse complement strand
TTGTCGTCCCTACTCGGGGTTTTCCGTTTTGAATACTTCCCTGTTGTCTTGGTTCCTTGCCCAAACGAGTGCAGCGAGCCACCAGCCCAGGGCAATCAATCTCACGTCACTATCGCTCAGCGGAGTCCATCCGCCAAGGACGGGAATCACTACAAGCAAAGCCGAATAGCCCATCAACTTCACGATCAGCCTTCGCCTATGCTTGCGTCGATCCGCAACCATCCAGGGATCGCCGCGAAGAGAAACGCGACGAGAAAGGCAACGAACATCAAGACACCGGCAACCAAATAACCTGAATCCGCCAACATGATCGAGGCACCTCCAAACGCCAGCCTAAATCGATTGTCAGGCGTCGTCAACCCGACATCGCCGACCTGAAACCACACGAAACACGGCAAACGAGTGGCAACCCCCGACCCGAGGCGAGCTGACCGAAAACCCCTATAGAACAAGGTCCATTTTGAATGAGGTTGCAACGACGTTGTAACGGGCATGTCTAATGAAACTATAGTATCATTAACCACGCTCAGGCTCATGGTCTTGCACACGCATTCAAATGAATAACACCTCTTCACTATCCTTTGACACGTTTCGCACTGCAAGACGAGGGCACACCCATCCCACTCCACTTGGCGATGCGATGGGTGAGTGATGGTCGGCTCATCGGTTCATCCGAACTCGGCAACTCGAATCACCCTTATTCTACGAGACTTACCGCATCTCCGACACCGCTACGTCGGATCACGCACAAGTTGCAGACAAAGATGGGTAGCTAGACGGTCCACGCTGTCCAGGGTCATGCCTCGTTGTCCCCCCCGAGGCTGCTGCACACGCCCGAACCCCCGTCCAGCCGATCGCCAAGCAGCGGAAGGTTCAGCTTCGGTCCCCCGCCCTCGAGTACGGGCGTGATCTGCTCCACCAGGAAACAGAAGCCTTCCAGGAGCAGATCGAAGGCCAGGCACTCGAGGATGAGGCAACCGAAAAGATCGTCCACCGAGAGCTGCGCCGTCCATTGGTGCGGATCCGTAATATCGGGAGCGACAAACCCCAGGAAGGCCACGTCCAATGTGAGGTCGTCGTCGAGGATCAATTCGAGCGAGAAATTGGCGCAGGCATCGCCGTTGAGGGCGGTCGTCTGGCCACCGACCTCGTCGACCACTTCGTACGCCTCGCCGACCAGACCATAGTTCCGGGGATTCCCGAACTGGGCCACGAGGACGAAGTCCGCCACTCCGTCGTCATCGAAATCGCCGACGCCGGTCATGGACGACCCCAGATTCGCACCCGGGTTGAAGCCCGTGAAGCGCGCTCCAGCCGTAGTCTTGCCCACCGTGCCGAGATCCACGAGCGAGCCGCTGGCCGCCTGGACCACATTGATCGTGCCATCTGCGTAGACGTTCACCGGAGAGTTCACGCCGTCGGAGATGACAACCCGAACGAAATAGGGGCTGCCGTCGGATCGCACAGGGACAGTGGCCACGTCGATGACGATGTTGAACTGAATGATGCCCGAATCACCCTCGGCAATCGTATTGCCGACCAGGAAAATCAGCTTGTTGGGATCGGGATTGAAGGGGTCATCGTTCGTGGGGTCGTTGTCGAAGTCGAGCATGACCAGGACATCGGCGTCGCTGTCCGGGTCGTAGGGGATGTCGCCGGGGAATCCCTGATCCGGGTCGGCCACGTGGTCGGCGAACTGACCAATGCTGCGAGGATGACGTCTGCTGGGTAGGGAGTATGCGGCGACGACGCATGTTGCCCCGGAGGAACGACCTGCGGCGAGGGGGGCGGGTGGTTCGGGGCTCACCACCGCCGGCTGGGGGTGCAGCTGCCTGCCGTGTGCGGTCGCATCGTCCGACCTTGTCGACGAGACCGCATCGTCTATAATGTGAGCGAGTCGGGTGCAGCGTTTAGAAACTCTCTCACAACCTGCGCAGGTTGAAGACCTGGGCCACACCCGCCGGTTGGAAACCGGTGCCACACTAGGTTGTGAAACGGCCAGCGGGTCGGGTTCTACCATGATCGAGTACATCGGCATCGTGGTCTGTTTTGTCGTGGCCGGAGGGATCACCGGAGCGATGGTGCTGTTGGCCTCCACGCTGGGCAGGAAGAGGCCCTCGGCCGTCAAGTTAGAGCCGTTCGAGTGCGGTATGACTCCCTTCTCCCTTCCTGGCGGGAAGTTGGCGATCAAGTTCTATCTGACTGCGATCCTGTTCATCCTATTCGACGTCGAGCTCGTCTTCCTCTATCCGTGGGCCGTGGTCTACCGCAAGCTGGGGATGCTGGGCCTGGTGGAGATGGGCGTCTTTCTGGGAATCCTGATGGTGGGCTTCGTCTACGCTTGGGACAACGGCGCTTTGGAGTGGCAGTGACATGCTGAACGTTTCGTTCTTGACCAGTCGCCTCGATGCGGCCCTTGGCTGGGCCCGGAAGTTTTCGATCTTCCAATACCCCTTCGTGACCGCTTGCTGCGGGATGGAGTACATGGCCACGGCCTGTTCTCATTACGACGTGGACCGTTTCGGCGCCGGCCTGCCCAGGTTTTCTCCGCGACAAGCGGACGTCCTTTTTGTCGTGGGCACGATCAGTCACAAGATGGCGCCGGTCTTGAAACGCATCCACGACCAGATGGCCGAGCCGAAGTGGGTGGTCGCCTTCGGAGTCTGCACCTGCACGGGCGGCTTCTACGACAACTATGCAACCGTGATGCGTATC
>JADFPW010000441.1 GCA_022562105.1 Planctomycetota bacterium | reverse complement strand
CTGCCCGACTTGCAGGGCATCGTCGTCGCGCCCGTGCGATTGAAGCCCGCGCACCCGACATGAATGTCCACCAGGCCAGACCTCCAGGTTGTCACCAGCCTGGACACGCCCCTGATAGACCGATCCGGTCACCACGGTGCCTCGTCCCTGGATGGTGAATACGCGGTCGATGGCCATTTGAAACGACCCCGCGGTTTCCCTCAACGGAACGTTGGCAGCCTGCTGAGCGAGCGCTTGTTGGAGCTCGGTGAGCCCAGCCCCCGTAACCGACGACACCGCGATCGCCGGTGCACCGCTCAGCGACGTGGGAGCCAGCAGTTCAGCCACTTCGTCGGCCACCAACTCGACAAGCTCCGCGTCGACCAGATCGGTTTTGGTGATCGCCACCACCCCATGCTCGACGCCCAGCAAGTCGAGTATTTCCACGTGTTCGACCGTTTGCGGCATCACCGAGTCGTCGGCAGCCACGACGAGCAGGGCCAGGTCGATCCCCGTCGCACCGGCGACCATGGTGCGCACGAACCGCTCGTGTCCCGGTACGTCGACGATGCCGAAGTGGAAATCGCCCACCGACAGGTCGGCAAAACCGAGGTCGATGGTCATCCCCCGGCGCTGTTCTTCGGGAAGGCGATCGGTATCGACACCGGTGAGCTGCCGGACGAGCGAGGTCTTGCCGTGATCGATATGGCCTGCGGTGCCCAGAATGAGGTGGCGCGGGTCGGCCGCGTGGTCAGTCGCGCGTTTATCGGTTGACGGGTTGGTCGCCATGCTGCGGCCTACTAATTGCAGGGCCTCATTGAAACCGCAACGTATCCTGATCCGAGCCGCGACCGTTAGGGAGCGGTCTTCTGCGGTCGAGCCATGACGCGGCGCTACCGCTCCCTCACGGTCGCGGCTCGGTTCGTTGCAAGTCTTCTGGGACACCACGTTAGCGATGGGGAGTGACTGGACTCGACCTCGTCCACCCGCCCTCGCCGTTCGGAACAGGCTACTCAACCCGGATGCCCATCGACGAGCGATCAGGTCAAGCCGTAAATGGCCCCGAACTTCTCGGTGACGTATTTCACAAACGGCTCGATGGATAGCGGTCGGCCGGTGACGCGCTGGACGAGTTCGCCGGCCCGGTAACGCTGCCCGTGACGGTGGATGTTCTCGCGCAGCCAATCAAGCAACGGACGAAACTCGCCACGCCGTATGCAATCATTCAGATCCGGCAGGTCGGCCTGGGCCTTCTCGAAGAACTGGGCGGCGTAGAGGTTGCCCATCGCGTAGGTCGGGAAGTAACCAAACGTGCCGGTCGACCAGTGGATGTCCTGCAGACATCCTCGGGCATCGTCGGGCGGCACGATGCCGATCATGTCGCCCATCTTCTCGTTCCAGGCCGTCGGAACATCCCTCACCGCCAGCTTGCCCGAGATCATTTCCCGCTCCAGCTCGAATCGCAGCACAATGTGCAGGTTGTACGTCACCTCGTCGGCCTCGACGCGAATCAGAGACGGGCTGACCGTGTTCACCGCCCGATAGAAATCGTCCAACGCCACCGAGCCGAGAACGTCGGGGAATGTCTTCTGCACGCGACTGTAGTAGAACTCCCAAAACGCCCGACTCCGTCCGACCATGTTCTCCCACATACGTGACTGGGACTCGTGGATTCCCAGCGAGACCGCGCTGCCCATGGGGGTGAACGCGTGCTCCTTGAGAAGCCCCTGCTCGTAAAGACCATGACCTACCTCGTGCATGGTGCCGAACATGCCCGCCGGCAGGAAGTTCTCCTCGTATCGAGAAGTCAGTCGAACGTCGCTCGCTGGGACGATCGTCGTGCAAAACGGGTGGACCGATACGTCGGTCCTGCCCTGGTTGAAGTCGAAGTTCAACAGCTCCGCGACCGCCCGACTGAGCGATTGCTGAGCCGATCGGCCATAGTGTCGCGTCAAGATCGAACTGTCAGGCGGGTTGGGCGCGTCGGCGATAGCCTTGACCAGTGGAACCGTCGCGTCGCGCAGCGTTCGGAACAGCGCTTCGACCTCCGCCGACTTGGCCCCGGGCTCGAACGCATCCATGAGGGCGTCGTAGGCTTCGGTCTCGTAGCCGATGTGCTCAGCCTCCTGACGTTTAAGATCCAGCAACCGGGTCAACCAGGGAGCGAACTTGGCGAAATCCGATTCCGCTCGGGCGGTCGCCCAGGCGTTCTGGGCCAACGCCGTCGTGTGGGCAATCTTCTTGACCAGCTTCGTCGGAACCCGGCGGGCTCGGTCGAACGTGCGAGCCATCTCCCGGATGTTGGTCACCGCCGCGAACTCGCCGTTGTGGCTCTGGGCCTCACGCAGCAGTTGACCGACTTCATCGCTGGTCTTCCACTCGTGGGCCAGGCCGGCGATCAGCGACAACTGTTCCGCCCGCCCCTGGACCCCGCCGGGTGGCATGTTGACCTGCTGATCCCAATCCAGCAGGGCTTCGATCGCATCCAGCCGCCCCAAATCCTTCATTCGCTCCAACAGCTTGCTGTAGGCATCGCCCATGATGGTCTCACCTCGCGGCCGTGTAGACACCGCCTCCAGTTGGTCGGGTCACGACCCACGCCGGGTCGCAAGCCCGCCACGCTAGGCGAATCACAGTGCAGGGTCCATATCCCCTACCGGGTGGACCCGTCATACATGCAAGAAAACAACAGCGCACGCCGCGATCGGAGGCCTGACAGCCGCGGCACGGGTCCACAAA
>JADFPW010000098.1 GCA_022562105.1 Planctomycetota bacterium | reverse complement strand
GGCCACCCGCGGAGCGGTCGGATCCGATAGATCGATGGTGAAGAACGGGTCGGTTTGGCGGAACGTAACGACGATGGCCCGATCGCCCATGAAACGCACCGCTTTGAGATCCTCGCCGGGGGCGATGTTCTCGACCCGCCCGACGATTTCCAGCGAACCGTCCACATTGCGTAGCACGTAGACGTTGTTGCCCGACTCCTCAAATGCGCCGGTGGTTCTGTCGAACCGAGAGAACGTCGAGCTGGCCACGCGGAGGTCGCCGTTGTGCTCACTCATGTGGTATTGGTCGGCGATGCGACCCGGAACGGTGCCGGCCGCAGTCAGCTCCACACCGGTGTCGGTGAAGCTGAACTTGTAGATGTCGGTGGTCTCACGGGCGGCTCCCCACCAGGTGTAGTCCATGTCGGTGAGATAGAGTGCCTCACGCGAGGCGTAGATCAACGCCGGCTGAGCCACCACGCCGACCGCCTCGAAACCGGCGGCGTCATCGACATCCATGCTGATGACTGACGTGACGCCGAATCCGTCCGGATCGGTCGGCCGATAGAAACGCTGCCAACCAACGATCGATCCCGCCACCTGTTGGCCGTCGGCATCTACGCTCACGTAATCGGGCAGCAGATCGTCGAGCTCGATGTCGTCGTAGACCGGGTCCAGCTGCCCCAACGGGAGCACGTCGTAGAAGAACTCGGGGTGATTGGCGATTACCAGGTGCAGCCTGCGGTCGATCATTCGACTGGAGACCGTCCGACCCTCGAACGTGGTTCTGGACAGGACGGTCGGCGCGGATCGATCGGTGATGTCAACGACGGTCACCTGCACCTGCGGGCGATAGAACAGGAAATAGCTGATGGCACCGTCGCTGCCCGCGTCCCCGTCAACCAGGATGGGCTCGACGGGCTCGATCATGTCATCCGAAGCGATTTCGTCGTTTTCGTCCAATGGGATGTCCTGCCCAGAAGGCGGAACCGGTTCTGCGTCTATCGAATCGATGGAATCCGTCGTGCCGGCGTCGGAGCCGCTGCTGCCGGAGACCACGTCGCCCGGTTCGGAGACTCCGACGTCGATGGGGGACGGATCGATCAGAATGGTCTTGGGTTCGCCCAGCGGCTCGGTCAGGATGATCAGCCGATCTTCCAGCAGGTAGACGTCTCGCCCGTCACCATCCATCGGCAGACTGGCAATCACTTCCAGCGGTTCCACCGCGGCGATCTTCAGCTCGCTTCCGGTCAAGACGTATAGATAGCTACCGTCGGTCTTGACCACGTCCGCTTCCTGGACGTCGATCTCCTGGGTGGTGGTGCCGGAGAACAGTCCAGGGTCGCTGCTCGCGTCCTCAACCGATCCGCCGGCATCCCCATCGGCCGGTCCGGCCGTGTTGGAATCGTCGGACGAGAAGCCCTGATCTTCCCCCGCCGATGCATCGCCTTGGGTACCGCCCCCGTCGGAGGACGCGGCGCTATCCGGTGTCGGTCCGGAAACGGCGAATGAATCGTCCGAGGTCCGGTCGTTGGTGTTGCGGACCTGGTCGATAAAGTAGTCGCGCATTTCATCGGCGCTGGAGAATGCCCTCAGGGCAGCCTCACCGGTTTCGGTCGGGGTGTCGTTGTCATTCGAATCGCCGCCGGGAGGGTCCAACAGGTCCAGGATCGGTTGGCAGCCACTGAGCAGCACAGCTCCGAGTCCCAGAGACATCAAGATGTAAGCGCGCATGGTTCGTCCTCCACATGATGGATGCGTGGCGAGCCCACGTTGGGCAGCCACAGTCAGTATGGTTACTTTCGCATCGCCAAATGGCCGGTCAAGGTCTCCCGGGCAAGCCTCCCGGAAGAATGGTGGCCGCGGCGGCGAGCAGAGCGGCTCGGTTGTCGTCCCAGCAGCGTTTGGGCGAGTGATGTGAGGGCAGTTCGAGGGTGACTGTCGGAATGTGTCGCTCCACGCCTGCCCACGTGCCGAAACTGCCGGGCGTGGGGTATCCGATCGAACCCGTGACCGGGTATCCGTTGCCGCGGGCCAACATCCGGGCCAGGCGAGCACCGGGGCCATCGAAGTTGTTGCAGAATCGATGTTCGCTGATCGAGTGAACGGTGATGATCTGGCGAGGCCGTATGCGTTCGATAAGCCGGATGAGGGCCCGCGTCTCAGGCTCGCTTGCCGCACATCCACCGCCGTAGTACCGGCTGCGCCTGCGACCCCGCTGCCAGTCGTCGGTCGGAAAGTTGCGGTTCAGATCGACCCCGCGACTGTTACGCCGGTTTCGCCGCTCGTAACCGTCCGGGTTGACGACCGGGACGACCACCACCGACAAAGGTGTCAGGTATCTTTTTCTCGAACGGTCCGCCTTCAGCGTGTCGGTTCCGTTAAAGATTCCTGACACCTTTTTCCTTTTTTTCCTTTTCGCCGGGTGGCACGGTCTGGTACTCCAGGCCGTGGGGTTCTGAATAAGTCCCTCGCCGATCGCCACGGCCTGGAGTACCAGACCGTGGCACCCATCAGAGTACGCCTGACGAAGCAACAGCTCGTCAGTGAGAAGCCTCACGACGTGGACGCTCTTGGGCTCGTCGCCGTGGAAACCGCCGAGGATTAGGGTCGGTCGTCGCAGCCGGCCGAACTCGGCAAGCCTCAACGCCCGGCCCTGGGTGGACCGTCCGAACACACGCCGTCGCACTGCCCGTGGCCTGCCAACCGGCCCCACGGCTACTTGCTCTCCAGCCAGTTTCGTCCCCAGGCGATATCGACTTTGACCGGCACGTCGAGCGAGATGGCCCCGACCATCTTGTCACGGATCATCGCCGCCTCAGCCTCGACCGTTTTCGATGGCGTCTCGAATACCAGCTCATCGTGAACTTGTATCAGCATGCGTGAGGAGTATTGGTCGCAGCGCAGCGTCTCGTGGATGTCGATCATGGCCCGCTTGATGAGGTCGGCGGCGCTGCCCTGGATCACCGTGTTGACCGCAACCCGCTCACCGGCGGCCATCTGCTGCTTGTTGCCCGATTTCAATTCGGGGACCGGTCGCCGTCGACCGAGGATCGTCTCCACGTACCCGTGCTGTTTGGCGTCGGCGATGCACTGATCGATGAACATGCGGATGCCCGGGTAGCGCATGAAGTACGTGTTGATGAACGTTTCCGCTTCGGATCGGCCGATGTTCAACGACCGGGCCAGCCCGAAGGCCGTCTGTCCATAAATAATTCCGAAGTTCACCGCCTTGGCTGCGCTGCGTTGGTCACGGTCCACGTCTTCCAGAGCCACGCCGTAGATCTGCGCCGCCACGGCCGAATGAATGTCCAACTCGTCGCGAAACGCCTGCAGCAGCGCTTCATCCTGACAGAAGTGGGCCAAGACGCGAAGTTCGATCTGTGAATAGTCGGCGGACAGAATGACCCACTCCTCGGACTGGGCCACGAACGCCCCGCGAATCTTTCGACCGAGCTCTGTACGTATGGGGATATTCTGCAAGTTCGGATTGTTGGACGACAGGCGTCCGGTGATCGCTCCGATCGGGTTGAAGCTGGCGTGGATGCGCCCGGTGTGGCTGCACACCATGTCCGGCAGCGTGTCTACATAGGTGCTCTTGAGCTTCTTGAGTTCGCGGTATTCCAATAAGAGCTTGGGGATCAGATTGTCCGTGCGGCGCACCAAATCGCTCAGCGTATCGGCGTCCGTGCTTCGGCCCGTCTTGGTCTTGCGAATGACCGGGAGCTGTTGTTCGTCGAACAGCACGTTGGCCAATTGCTTTGTCGAATCGATATTGAACTCATGCCCGGCCGCCCGATGCAACTCAGTGGTTAGTTCCGCCAATCGCTCGGCGAGCTTCGCACTCATCGTCGCCAGCACGCCGACATCCAAGGCGACGCCGTTGTGCTCCATGGACGCCAGAACCTCAATGAGCGGCATCTCCGTCTCGCGGAACAGGGCCAAGGCCGACGACGATTCGAGACGCGGCTTCAGATAGTTCCGAAGTCGCCACGTGTAGTCGGCGTCCTCACACGCATATTCACATACGCGGCTCAGGTCCACTTCATCGATGGGTATCTGGTCGCGGCCTTTGCCGATCAGATCGGCGATAGGGATCATGCGATGGCCTAGGAAATCCAGAGCCATGGCGTCCATGCCGAACGAGCGTTGCATCGGATCGAGAAGAAATGCGGCGATCATGGTGTCGAAGAACGGACCGGTCGGCTCAATGTCCACTTGGCGCAACACGACCAGATCGTACTTGATGTTCTGCCCGACAAGCTGCAGGCCGTCGCGACACAAGGCCGGTGTGAGAGTGTCAACTATCACGTTCAAGGGCAACTGTACATCGGCCAGCGAGCGCACCGGCACGTAATACGCTTCGCCCTCCTGCCAACAAAATGACAGGCCAACGAGCTCGGCCTTGACCGGATTCAGGCCGGTGGTTTCCGTGTCGAAGGCGAACGTATCGCATTCCATGAGCTGGGCGGCTAGGTCGTTGAGCTTGTGGACCGTATCAACCAGGCGATAGGTCGCGGTTTGCGCTGGAGCACTGCCGATCGCGGTCTTGTCGGGCGACGACGCCGGGGCATTCGCTGGGTCCAGATTGCGCCATTGATCTTTCATGCGAGCCATGCCCAGCTCGTCGAAGATCGGCATCAAGCGCTCGGGCAGGAAACTGCCGACCCGGGCTTGGTCCAGCTCGAATGGAAACGCCACGTCGCGCTTTAGGGTCACCAGCTTGCGGGTCAGTTCGATTCGATCGGCGAAGGCCCGAACATTCTCGGCCATCTTGGGCGTGAGTTCGGCTGCATGTTCGACGACCGCATCGGCTGACCCGTATTTGGCAATCAATTTGGCCGCCGTCGTGACTCCGACGCCTGTGATGCCGGGAATGTTATCAACCGTATCCCCGCACAAGGTCTGGATCTCAACCGCTTGCTCTGGTCCGTAGCCCTTCACTTTGCGGAGCGAATCCGGATCCACAATCTCATCTTTACCCGGGTCGTATAGCCGAACGCGATCGCTGAGCAGTTGCTCGAGATCCTTGTCCTTGCTGACCAGGTAGATGTCGATCGGCTCTCCCGCCAAGCGGTGAACGATGGTGGCCATCAGATCGTCGGCTTCGTATCCGGACAGGCGCAGCACGGGCACGCCGAGCAATTGGACCATGGACGCGATTCGTTCAGCCTGAACGGGCAGATCCTCGGGAGTCGCATCACGAGTGGCCTTGTATTCCGGGTAGAACTCTCTCCGAAATACCGTCGAGTCGGCCGTATCCATGGTCAAAACCAGATAGTCCGGACGTCGATGGCGGATCAGGTTGAGGAGCATCTGCATGAAGCCGTAGGTGGCCTTGGTCGGTTCGCCGGTCGGGCTGGTTAGCTCCGGAATGCGGGCGTAGTACGCCCGGAAGATCTGAGCGTGACCGTCGATGAGGTATAGCGTTTTAGTCACCGTGGTATTCATCCGCGGACCGTCGTGCATGCACATGGTAGCGACACCAGGCAGGAACGCCCAGCCCTCGAAGACCCGGACGAGAGATGCGGGTATTGGCAATCACGCGGTTGCGTTTGGGTTGGGTGTCAGCAGCCACGAGCCATCGGGAAGCGCCCGAGCCGTCATACCATGACCTCGGGCGACAGCCTCGAATTTCAGCGAGAGCCGCGTTGGGGGATTCCTCACGATCACACCCCGCTCGCAGCCGCTGGATGACTCCCGCACTACGGACTCGAGTACTGAAAGGAGCTCATCGAGAAATGATGGAGCTATTCCTTCAACACCATCGAAATCGACTGCAACCGGTTTCTCGTTCGGGGGACTCTCCGGCGCTGGCGAACTCTTTAGGGCCGCGATGATCGCGTTTTCGAGTAGGCGCGCGGACTCCCGGTTGACCAAAATCTTGTCCTTCAGAACATCGTTGACTCGAAATGTACACATGGTCATGACGGAATTGAAAGAAAAGCCAATGTTCCGGGAAACAATCGGGTTCGCCTTGCGGAACTGTCCAGATTCTCATTGATCTCCAACGATCCCAATCCAGAGTGAAGCAACAGCGAGTGGTCCTTTCGGCGAACGTCCTCACTGACGCCGTACAATCCGAGTCCGCGATGAGGATTCCCAGTGCCGCTGACTCGCTCGCGGACAGCAAGCTCCAGGGCATCCCAATCGTAGCTCACTTGCGACTTGAGCTCTTCGTTCTTGCACAAGCTCTCATATATCCCGATTCCGCCATCAGCCACAGTGCAAGTGAATCGCGGGGCGCCGCCCCCCAGGAAGAACTGGACACAACCAAACGCCCCGACCGCAGACTCGCTGTGCTCAGCAGCATTGGTGGCTAGTTCGCTGAACAACTCCGAAACCACCGAGGTCAGATTAGCTGCCCCCAGACCGGAGGACTGCAGTCTAGCGAATGTCTTGTTCGTGATGTCCTGTGCATCCGCGGTTGTCTCAAAGCGTGTGATCGGCAGAATCGTCTTGGTATCAATACCTCCATAGATGTTGCGGTCATCAACCTCGACACGACAATCCTTCAAAATGTCGAAGAGCCCCAGCGATTTCAAAAACACGCACACGCCCGTGTTTCTTGGAACCAGCAACCGGCAGTGGGATCCTCGCTTCGAAGCAAGTGCCAGATACACTACACACCAGAGCGCAGCAGACGGTAGTACGAAAGCGCAGTCCCGCAGATCAATGTCCACGTGCGCAGCACCGAAAGACAGGAGCCTTGGATCGAACGTGTCGAGACGCAGGCTCAGGTCTCCCGCGTGCCTGAAGATCTTAGTGTCCCTAAAGTTCTTGGAGTCCGGTTCGATGCACAATATCATCAGCCTACTCGCTCGTGGTCCGAACGGCGTCATGCTCCGTCTCGAGGGTCGTCCCGCAGGAGAGAAACGAGTTGCGCGGCCGGACACCTCCTCAACTGTTGCCCGGCCCATTGTCGGCGATGCGCCTGGTAGTGTCAACGACCACGACCACTACAAACGGAACGTAGACTGCGTACCAGACCCACTCGGGCATTTCCCATTGCCCCGTGCGGTATCGCACGCGTTCAGCCTCGAAACACAAGACCATCGTGCCGGTCAGCGTCAGCCACGCAATCGACGGACGAAGGGCCGCCGTCAACCATACCCAACTGATGTACCAGAAATGCACGACCGGCATCACCAGGACCAACAGACCGAACGCGGAACCCAAATACTCGTCGAACGGCTGCTTGCGCCGCCGGGCCCAGGCCAGATGGATCATGAGCAGCCCGCACCCTACGACCATGGCTGGTCGCCTACCGATCCACGGGCTCGCCAGGGTCTGCCAGAATCCGAAGAACTCCTGCTCCGTCGAGAATCGGGCCAGGGATTCAAACAAACCAAAACCGGCGGACAGATAGGGCAGGTACGTCGCTGCTGCAACCGCCAGGCATATCAAGCCTGCCCGCCAGCGGGTTACGATCAGCCACCCCGCGGCGAGCAAAGCAACAGGCTTGACGGCGATCGCAAGACCAATCAGCACGGCTGCGTGGTAGGGCCGTTTGGCGGCCAGCGCCCATCCCGCACCGGCCAAGGCGGCGAGCATCAAACTATCCAGATGGCCCTGGATACCGAACGCGGTCAGAACCAGCGGGCACAGGCCATACGCAAACGCGATGTGCGGACTGCGCCTCTTGCGCTTCAGCCACTCCGCCAGGAGCCAGACGGTCAACAGATCGAACGTCACCAGGACGGCCTTGAACGCATAGATGCTGGGACTCAGGGCTGCCGTGGCCAGGAACACCCATTGAGCGACCGGCGAGTATATCGCCTTGTAGGACGGATGATTGATGTGGGCCCAACCCGAATCGCGTAACGCAGCGAGCAACGGATCATCCGGGGCGTGATTGAATGGGTTATACCCTGCGAGTTGGACTCGGCCTTCCCAGGCGTAGCGATACAGGTCGTCGCTCGGCGTCACCGCAGCGAGTCCCGCGCGCAGGGCGATGCAGCCGGCGAACCAGAGCATCCACCTGCCATGCGGACGGCGGTTTCGATGAACAACCCACACCAGCAACACGAAGCCGACCATACCGGCCAGATAAGCACATTCGAACAGTCGAGCATGAGCGGCGGGATCGCCCATCCAGGCGGACGTCGCCACGAAGATCGCCAGCAGCGCCCATCCGCACGCGGTCAGTGCGCCCCAGCGGGACGAGCAGGGACGGTGTCGTAAGTGGCTCACCCGACGTGGAATCCCTTGTCAGGCCGGCGAAACGTCGACCAAAGGTTCCTGGCGAATCGCTTGGCCGTCGCGCGCGGCTGGCCGTCGGGGGCGTGAGGCCAAACCCACGGCGAAGAAGCCGATGGCGTAAATCAGCAGAAAGTTGCACGAAGCCCATTGATCGGCAGCGAAGTAATAGGCGGAACTGGTTAGGGCATAGAAGCCCAGACTCAGCTCGACAATCCACAGGTGACTCTGTGTTGCTGCGTACGCGGTGTGTCCTCGTTGATGTGACGTGCTGCCGGATTTCGGGGTACGGACAAACTCGCCCCCGCTCACGAACAGTCCCCGGAGCATGGCCAAGGCGTTATTCGCGCAGATTCCCATCCCCAGCGTCATCAGCAACGGCATGACCTTGAGACCCGACCAGCCGCCCCCCAACGAGTACCGGGCATAGGTATACAGCACCGACGGAGCGAACGTGGAACCCAGAATCCAGACCCAGGCGATCCAAAACCACTGGGACATACGCGGATGCTCCAGCCAGATGGACAACATGGGTTGGGCGGTCAGCAGCAGCAACAGCATCCACAGAGCAACGGAATAGTGAGTCAGATGGAACGTGGCCTCGATTTTCTGGACCAGCGATAGATCCGACCTCCACACTCGAGGTAGCAACTTGCGGGCCACCTGCATCGATCCCGTCGCCCAGCGGCGCTGCTGGGTCTTGAACGCGTGAATGTCGCCGGGGATCTCGGCCGGACAGGCGATCTCCTTGCAGTAATCGAACCGCCAGCCGGCCAACTGGGCGCGATAGGAGAGGTCCAGGTCTTCGGTGATGGTGTCCCCGGTCCACCCCCCGACGGCGGGATCCTCGATGGCTTTGCGTCGCCAGATCCCAGCCGTCCCGTTGAAGTTCATCAACAGACCGTTCCAACAGCGGGCTCCCTGTTCGACGCCGAAATGCCCGTCGATGCCCAGCGCTTGGGCTCGCGTCAGCCACGTTTCTCTTGGATTCAAGTGCGCCCAGCGACCCTGAACGCAAGCGATGCCCTCGTCGCACACCAGGAGAGGAACCGCCTGACGAAGAAAATCGGGTGGGGGAACGAAGTCGGAATCGAAGATGGCCACCAGTTCACCGCGAGCCTGGGCCAGACCGGCCGCCAACGCCCCGGCTTTGAACCCCTCGCGATCGGTTCGGCGTACCACTTGGACATCCAGGCCGCGCGATCGTAACCGCTCCGCCACTCGATCGACCACCCGCCCGGTGCCGTCGGTGCTGTCGTCCAGCACCTGAACCTCATGGCGACCGGGTGGGTAGTCCATGGCGGCCACGGCTTCGATGACCCGCTCGGCCACGTTCATCTCGTTGTAGAGCGGAATCTGGGTGGTGACGATGGGCCAGTCCTCGTCCGGCGTCGAGGCCACGAACGCCTCGATCGTCTGGCGCTGGATCCTGCCCCGCTGGTCCCCTCGACGGTGGACCAACCAGAGCAGTACGTACAAGTGTACGCCGTAGACGGCCAGGGCCACCGTGGCCAGACAAAAGAGAATCACTGCCAGGATCGTCATGTTTCCACTTACCGCGTACTGTGCCCGACGTTTCGGGCTTGTTCGTCAGGGCCTATCCCCAGTCTCACACCCGCGATCTGCAGGAACCACCTCGATCACCCATCACAACGCCCGCCAGGGTCATTTGCTTCCATGGGCGGGGGCGACTTTCGCCCAATCCCGATCGCACGCCCGCGGCACGCGCTCGCAGCGCGAACCGCGGATCGGCCGCCCACCCCGCTCAACCGTGGAAAACGATGCTATTTGTCCCGATATGGACTGTCAACGAAGGCCAGCCACGCAGCGGTCCCGTGCTGCACAGGTCTAGTGTGCCAACCGCCGTGATTTGAGGGACGGGAAAGCGGCTCATCGCCGCGAAGTGGGGGTGCCATGGCCACGCTTGCGTGGCCATGGTCCAGCGGGCTTGCCAGGACAGGGCCACGCGAGCGTGAACACGGGATCTATGAAGCCTTCCGCTTGCCCATGCGGCGGGGTTTGGAGGGTGTTCGGCCGGTCGCTTCGTCAAACGTGCCTGCCGAGGGGCAGTGCGTGGCCAGCGAGCAATCGGAACACGCGGGTTTGGCCGCCGTGCAAACTCGACGCCCGTGCCAGATCAGGCGATGGCCCAGAACGGTCCAGTCGCGGCGTGGAACGAGCTCCATGAGGTCGACCTCGATCTTGACCGCGTCCTTGCCGTTCTTGCTTCTCCAGGTCAGGCCCAGCCGGGTGGCCAAACGCCCGATGTGCGTATCCACCACGAACCCCTCGTTCTTCTCGAACCAGGTGCCCAACACCACGTTGGCGGTCTTGCGGGCTACGCCCGGCAACTCGATCAACTCGTCCAGCGTGTCCGGAACCCGTCCGCCGTACTTGTCCACCAGGATCCGAGCTGCACCCTGAATGCTCTTGGCTTTCTGGCGGAAGAATCCGGTGGAGTGAACCGCCTCCTGCAACTCGATCGGATCCGCGACCGCGAAATCGGCAGCGGTGCGATACTTGGCAAACAGCGCCGGCGTGACCTTGTTGACCGTTTCGTCCGTTGACTGGGCCGACAGAATAGTGGAAACCAAGAGCTGCAGGGCGCTCTTGTGCTTGAGCGCACACTCCACCTCGGGGTACAAACGTTTCAGGCCCGCGCGAATTCGGTCGCACCGCTTTCGACGATCAGCCAACGATTCAGGCACGGGTTGGTTACTCCTTGGGTCTATCTATTTCATGGCCCGGCCCGGACCAGGTGGCCTGTCCGTCGCTCCACTGCTCGCACTTCCAGATGGGAACTTCGCGTTTGAGTTCGTCGATCAGCCACTGACATGCCTCGAACGCCTCGGCTCGATGGGGACAGGCGACGGCGATCAGAACCGAGGCCTCGCCGATCCCGACGGGACCGACGCGGTGAACGATGGCCCCTCGCTCGACGGGCCAACGGCGTTTGGCGGTGGCCATCAGCGCGTGAAGCTGCTTTCGGGCCATCGCGTCGTAGACCTGATACTCGAGGCGAACCAACTCGCCGTGCTTGGGATGCGAATCGGCCCGGGTCACACCCTGAAACGAGACGATTCCGCCCAGGCGTCCATCCCCGCCTACCAGCGACAACACCCCGGCGGCGTCAATCGCCGAGTCCACCAGGGCGATGCACTCGCCCGACGTCCCCAGGCCGGCGTCGCTACCGCCCGAAACGGGTGGGATCACGGCGACTTCATCGTTGTCGCTCAAGGAGCGGGTCATCTCGGTGAACTCTTCGTTCACCGCGTATCGTAGCGATTCGCCAAAACCGGCCAGCGCGGGGTATTCGCCGATCAAGTGCTCGACCAGCCGATCCAGGGCAGCGGGACCGTCAAGCGACACGCTGCACGCCCCGACACCTGCGGCCGTTTGGGCCGGTCCGAAGAACAGTACCCGAATCACCATGGCGGGATCATAACGCGGTGTACGATTTCCGCGAGCGCGGCAGACCGCTGGGCAGTCACGAGTACTCCGACACTGGTGATTCGATGGGTGCCATGGGCAAACTTGTTTGCCCGTGTTTGGTTGCTCCCGAACACACGGGCAACAAGTTTGCCCACGGCGCCCAGCAGAAACGATCGTTTGAGCTGTGTCGACGCACTAGCAGCGAACGTCAGTCGGGGCGGATCATGGACGGCAGTCCGGCCATTACCGGTATTGAGACAGTGGGGCTTGTTCATCCGAAAAGTTGCCCCACTACGTTGACATCGCTCGTCCCCTGGCGGCATGCTACGCGGTTCGAGTAGCTGCCGGTGCGACCGGACAAGCGGCTCGGCAGACCAACCCTTATCGAGGAGTTCACTGATGAGACGAGAATTGACGATTGGACTGACGCTTTGCGGACTGGCGACCTTGGTCACGTTATGCGCATGGGCCCTGCAAATCCCGACGGCCAACGCCCATTGCCAGGTGCCGTGCGGCATCTACGACGATCAGGCCCGGATGACGGCGATGCGCGAAGATGCGACCACCATCAGCAAAGCCATCGCCCAGATCAACGAACTGGCCGGGGCCAACAATCCTCTGGGCATGAATCAGGCGACGCGATGGGTGATGACCAAGGAGCATCATGCGTCGCACATCATCACCGTGGTGGCCGAGTACTTCCTGACCCAAAAACTCAAACCGGTGGCCAAGGACGACCCCACGTACAACAGCTACCTCGCCAGCCTGGCCGACCACCATGCCGTCATGCGTGCGGCGATGAAAACCAAACAGACTGCCGACCCAGCCTCAGCCGACGCGTTGTCCAAGGCGATCGACGCCTTGGCCAAACGCTACTAGCCGAGACGATCCCCCGGGGACTACGAGCCGCGGACTTGAAGTCCGCGGCTCGCTACCGCAGGTGGCGCTGCCAGTGGAGAACGGGGATCGTTAGATAGGTTCAACCATGTTAGCGGAATGTCCGGACTGTCGTCGGCGGTTGCGATGG
>JADFPW010000097.1 GCA_022562105.1 Planctomycetota bacterium | reverse complement strand
GAGTTCTCCAAAACCCTATCATACAAGGTCGAGAAGGCCGTCTCTATGCGCAAACCACCTGACGCTCGTGAAATATCAGGGTTTAATTCGTCAATCGACGCTTCAACGCCAGCGCCGCGTTGGGTAGATCTTCGTGGTGGACCTCGGGCGGACCGCGAGCTCGAGCAGAAGTCAGGAAGAAGGGGCCAAGGGGTCGAGGGTCGAGGGTCGAGGGTCGAGGGCGAAACGCATCGCTCTACCTCCAGGCCTGGGATGGTGGGGAAAATGTCCCCACGTGCAGGGAATAATTCCCCACTCCGGCCTCATCACACCTGTGCGAACACCCGAATGGCTCGGGAATCGCACCTGGATCTATTATGGAACAGTTGAAGCGGCTGTCAACAGAAAAGCAGAAATCTTAAAGAAACCTTAGCTCGCTTCCGTGAGGACTCAGAATGGGGCGGTCAGAAGGTCAGGGTTACGGCCCGGACGGTGGAGCCGTTGACTTCGCGACACGGCGCGTTCCAGCCTGATGGACCGTGCGACTGGGACGAGGTCCAAGGTCTGCTCCTCATACTACAGCATATCCCAGCATGCCCTCCAAGAGCGGAGCCGAACTGAGCCGCGCCGGGAAGCAAACGGTGTTTCGGCATCCGCTCCCTCAGGGTCGCGGCTCGGAAAGAGTGTTGAGATAGGTTTTAGAATACTCCCGGGGTGGGATGTCGCCTGCCAACTGCTAGTGGGAACGCGTCAGCCAGCGGCGGAGCAATTGGAAATCGGCAGTTTATGGTACGCGCACGTCCAGATTGTGAATGCGTGGCCCGCCGACCTCCTTGAGACTTAGGCGGACCGTTCGACTTCGCAACGCGGATGCGTTGGGGAAGTGGTACTCGTTGCTAACCGATTGGCCGGGCTCGAGTTTGGCGATGACCCGATTCTGCCGGCTGCGTCCGGGAGCCGTGGCATAGGCCCGAAAGCTCAGCGACTGATCGGTTCGATTGGTTAGTCCGTGACGTAGGACGAGTCGGTCGCCCTCCATGACCGCATACGCCCACACATCTATGTTTTGGAGCTCCAGGCCGAGGGTGAGGGTTTGCTGCAGGTATAGATCCGCCGGCTGATCCAGCAAGAGTTGAGCGGTCAGGCGTTTCGTGCCGGCCGATTCGTTGCTCCCAAAGCGAATGTCGACCGGAAACTCAGCGGACTCGCCACTTGGTACATTGATGGCGAACAGGTGGGGGCTAATTTCCCATCGATCGGGTCCGAGCAGGCGGAGTACGCCGGACAGTGTCTCCCGTCCCGTGTTGCTCACTTGAATACGATGTTGATGGTATCCAATACTGAAGTCTACCTGGGCAGGCAAGATCGTGATTTGGGCCATCAGGTCGGTGAGCCAGGACTCAACGCCGTCGACGAAGATGGGCAGCGGGCCCACACGGACTTGGTGACGTCCCTCCTCGTCCCGAAGGAGCGGTTCAGAGCGTCCCCACAGGTCCACCTGGCGAGTCGCTGCCCCCAACTGAATATGATGAACGGTCCCCTCGTTGGTCGCTGCGTCGTCCCACATGGCCCACACTGTTGAGCGCCCTTTCTTGAACGTACGCACCTGTAGTCCTTCGGCGAACTGAATGCGTTCACCGGGTCGGGCATCATGCAGCATGTCTACGATGCTGCGGTAAATGACGAACTCCTCAGACGGCTCGCTGATCTTGCCGGCCCGGGCTTGGCGATCGGACCACAGTTGGGGGACGTACACCACGTCCACTCCGGCGTGCCGAGCTTCGATGATCCCGCGTGCCCACTGAGACAGTCGGGCAAGCCGGTCCCACTCGCCCGCGGCGGGCGGGGCGAGGTACGCGGATACATCCTCGTATCCCAAGGCACGAATGGGCTCGAGATGGTCGTGGATCCACGCCGGCTGCACCGATGGCGGGATGGCGACGGTGATCTCCTCAGCCGCAAGACGTTCGCCCTGTGAGTCGTCAACGGCTGTCCGCGGCGCCGCCAGTCTGGGCGCCGTCATCACCCGAAGCATCTGCTGACGAACCCGGGCCAGGGCGTCGCCCAAGCGGGGGTCGTCGATCAGGGCGGCGTCATCGTCGGCGCCGATCTGCCAACTACGAAATACGGTCGAGTACGGGGCCACCACGCGGGTCAGGCTTCCGCGCCAACCCTCCGGGTCGTCCAGCAGAATGTCCACCAGTGATCGAGTGTTGGCCCCAACGCCGCCGACCAACTCCAGCGGCGGACCCGCAAACTGTCCAATGACCATCACCCGACGTCTGATGAGCTCTTTCAACAATGCGTCGAGGCTCTTGGACGACCATGATTCTGTAGAATGCTGTGCATCGCGTGGCCACACCGGAATCTTGAGTGCCCCAACGTTTAACCCGGCGAGCAACGCAACCTCCGCATCGCAATCGGCGGTCGGTGGTCCGTCAAGCACGACTCCGAAAGGCCGGGCCGCGCCCCTGTTATGCGACGATTCCGGTAGCACGGCGAAACTTTCATGCTGCGAAGCGGCCACCAGTCCACCGACATTCATTCTGAGAATCACCGTGTAGTGTCCCGGTTCGAGTTCGCTCAGTTCGATGGATCTCGGCTTGGAGCGCTCGCCTACCTGGACGGGGATGTTGGATGACCATTCTACGCGACCGTGCGATGACCGAACTTCGAGTGAGGCGCTGAGACCGGTGGTTTCGTAGTCCGACACCTCGACGGTGATCACGGGAGGATCGGGCGCTACAAAGACATTGCCTGGGTTGGCCACCTCGAGGGTGGCGCTCGGAAGCCGGTATACGCGGATGTCGTCGAACCACGCACCGCCGTGAACATCGCGGTATTCGATGTGTCGATGGCCAACCGGTGCGTTGTTCCAGACGGTCGACTGCACCACCCATACAGTGAGCCCGATGTGGGTGGCCTCGGCCGAGCCGGCGGGCATGTGAATCTCGACATACCGCCAGTCGTCCCCGTCGTCGCCACCGACCAGTGGACTGAACCGTTGTGATCCCCAGATCGGTAGACCATGAGCATCCAGGTAGTAGGCGCTCAACGCCGCTCGTGCGCCCGCGAGTCGATCAGGTCGTATCCATCCCCCGATGTAGTAGTCGCTGGTCGGCACGACGCGCAGGGCCGGACCGGTATATCGATAGGACGCGTTGCGACCGACTGGATCTACATAAAAAGATGGCGGGGCATCGTGGCCCACATCGGTATCGAACGCACCCGTCACAAACCGCGGGAACGACTTACCCTCGAAGCGAATCCAATAGAGGGGAACGTCCTCCAGATTCCCTTGATCGCGTTCGTCAAAATCAAACGTGTGGACCAGTCGCCGGATGCGAGCGGCCGGATCGATTACCGTGTCGAATTGTGCAAGCGCAGGGGACAGGAGTGCGCACGCCACGATCGCTGCCCCAAAAAGCCACGATCGTACTCCGCGCATACCCGCCCTACTGGTTTCAGCTCGCTGGGCGCACATCACACCGGTTTATCGGTCCGCTGGGGTCGCCGGTTTACGCGGTACGGATTGGGTTCTCGCGGGACTAGAATCGCTTGCCTAGGCGAGGGGAGCGGATAGCGGTGCCCACGGCTGATGGCCCGATAACCCATGGGATCTCCACCTGGAGCACAGGCACCGCAATTCCGCGTTTGCACCTGTGGGGACGACATTCCAGTCGGTCAGACCGGCGGCTCTGCAGTTGCAGGGGCGGTACGGCAGCCGCTCGGGTTGGTCGGCACCGTCGCCCGCGCCGGCTTCTTGAATCGCGTCAACAACACCTTCAACGTCGAGCTGCCCCAACCGTGCGTCCCGTAAGGTTCGAGCACGATCCCAGGCGGTGCGAGACCGCCTTCCCGGGCCCACCTTGGCGGCACGCCCTCGCCAACTGCTCCTTCCAGTACCCCAAATCGGCGACTTCGCGAAGCGCAACTTCCCGCACATGGGCCAACTCCGCAGTCCATTTGATAGGCTTACATCCATGAACATCGAGCATGGTTTGCTCTCGACTCTTCTTTGATGTTGACCGTGCTACGGCCAACACCATCGTGATTCAAGTATGGACTCGAATGGCTCCGCGTTCAATGGTGATCGTAGCCGGCGTGTCGGCGACGTGCTCGCCGTCGGCCCAGAGCTCTTGGGGGGTGGGGGTTTCGATTTTCACGGTCTGAGTTTCCAACAGGTGGACTTCGGGACGGTGGATGTGGGTGCCGCGGGTGGCGCGGCAGAGCATGGGAAGGCGACTGATCACGGGGATGTGGCTTATGATGCACAGGTGGAACACGCCGTCCGTCGGGCTTGCCCCGGGGGCGATGGGGATGGAGCCGCCGTAGGTGGCGGTGTTGGCTGTCGAAGCAAGGAATACGCGACCCTCGTGCGTGCCGAAGTCGCCGGTCAGCTTCACTTCTATGGGACGATAGCGCAAGAGGGTGATGGCGGCGCCGTACAGGTATGCGACTGTGCCGGTGAGCGGCATGCGCATGTCATCGACGTAGCGCGAGACCGCGGCATCGAAACCCATGGTCGCAACGGTGCAGAAATACCGACCGTTGACCCGGCCCAGGTCGATCGCGGTCGGTTCGCGGCTGAGCAACACGTGGGCTACGGCGCGCGGCTCGGTGGGGAGTTTCAGGGCATGGGCCAGATCGTTGCACCGGCCCGATGGGATGATCCCCAACGTCGGGGAATCGTCGCCCAGCGTTTCTCTGAGCGGAACTAGACCGTTGACTACCTCCTGTATGGTGCCGTCCCCACCGCTGACGGCGATGCACCGTGGGTGCCGGGATGCATTTTCAGCAGCAGTCCGAGCCAGTCGTTGGGCGTCGCCGCGAGCCTGCGTATAGACGATTTCGACATCAGCGCCGTCGGCGCGGAGGTGTTCTACGACATGTTCGAGGAGCTTTGGGTGTCGCCCCTTGCCCGACGTAGGGTTAGCGATGATCAAGATGCCGTCGGGCGAGTCCATGTAGCGAATGCTATTGCAAGTTGGCCATGATGATCGGTGGGCAATGAAAGTAAGTCATCTTCGCACTCGGACCCGTGAACTCGCCGGCCATACCCAGGGCGGATTCAAACGATGGAGCCACGTCGAAACCGATCCGCCGCGCTGCCCGCTCGCTGGCGGGGTTCACGGAGATGATCTTCCCGCAATGGGCCATGCCGTGAGCGCCCCAATACCACATATAAAATGGATGCACACCGTGATAGGCATGGGAGTGTCGATACAGGTCGCGATAGCGTTCGTTTTCGGCGAATGATCGTTCGAACTTCTTCTCCAATTCGACCGGATCGCGGGAGACGGGCAAGCAATCATGATAGAAGTCGTAGTAAGAGGGATGGTGGACCATGTGGAACTTCTCGTGGATGGGATGGACCACGATCATGACGCCGCCTTTGCGCAGCAGCGGTCGGCCGCGATAGAAATTGAAGAAATATCCAGCCGACATGCACTGTACGAGGATGGGATTCAGAATCGAGTGTACGTTGTACGGCCCGATGGACGGCAGGCCGAGGATGAGGATGTCAGCCTGTCCGTCGATGTCGACGTTGTACACCCGATCGACTTCGCGCAGGGTCTGGACGTGTACCTGCTCGGTATCCCCGGCATTCACCGCCGCCAATCCGTAGGGCGCGGGTAGGGCTCCATACAGTCGGCGACGGATGGAGAAGGGGACCATCTTGAGTCCGGTGCTCATTCCGTGGTAGGTCAGTCGATCGCGCAGGTTCCATGTGTGTTCACGTTTCTGCATGAAGCCCAGCAGATGCGAGAACGCATCGCCGTTGAGCACTGTTTCGATGGTGAATATCTCGAGGTGTTGGGCGACCACTGCGCCCATTCGCTCACACGATCGATGAAACGGACTCGCCGGTGGGTCCATGTAGCTGGAATCGTGCAGCATCGTATGGGCATTGTGATGGTGGCGCACGCTTTTGTAGGTGGACAATCCAACGGGAACGGATTTGTGGCCTCCGTCCATCGAGACCAGGTTGATGTTGACGTAAATCAGCAGGTCGGACTCGACCGCTCGTCGATTGAGCTCGACGTCCTCACCCTGGTCGGTCGTACCCAGGTGCGTGTTGCCCTCGGGATCCTCGGCATCATGATTGTAGAGTCGGTCCGGCCAGAACCGCTTGAAGACCGCGGGTCCGACTATGTGTCTCAGTTCCGCCGGCGTCACCCGGCGGTGCAAACAGATGGCGCAGATCAGCTCGACGTCGGTCACGCCGGCCCGTTCCAGTCGATCGAGCAGGATCTCGATAATCCGTTGACGAATGTCGGGCTTCTGCATCGGCGGCAGCGGCAACGAGACGTCATCGAAGGCGATGGTCACCTTCATCCCGGACTTCAGATGTCCCGCGAGTGGGTCCGTGCCCAACGGGTGATCCAGGGCGTGCTCGATGGCGGCATTCGTATCCGGCACCGACGCGACCGACGAATTCGGATAAATGACCCGCGTGCCCACCGGTAGTCGGTGACGCTCCACACCCTCGCCACAATGAAACAGAAAGGCCGGATCGGCGGCCGTGACGCGGTGGATGTTGTTCTGTTGGCTACCTGCCACGCAATATCTCGGAATCACGACTGGTTAGCGGCCGCGTCGTGCCGTCAGGGATTCACCGCAAACACCGTCTTGGCCACTCCACTGCGGCCCGTGTACAGCGCACAATCCAGTGCGGCGCGAAAGTCGGCCAGCTCAAACGGATCGCCGACCAGGGGAGACACCTTCGGTCCCCATTCGTCAAGCAGATCGAGAGCCAACTCGAACGAATCGACACGGCGATCGCCCACACATTCGGGACCGTAGGCATAGGCCGCCCGCACGGTCAGCTCCTTGTACCACATCGGCGTCCAATCGACACCCGACGGCGTGCCGGGCATGCCCACCAGCACCAGCGTCCCGTTACTCCGGGTGAACCGAATGGCGTCGTCGATGGATCGCGACGACGCCACGCAATCGAACGTGACCGACGCCCCCCCGATGACCATGGGCTTGCCGAGTTCCGCGTCGAGGACGTCCGCATCCAACTCCCGAGCCCAGGCGGCGTAGCGCTGGCCGAGCAACCCGGTGGCCGGTATCACGACGTCGGCTCCCATCCGACGTGCCAATGCCGTTTGGTGCTCATGCTTGCTCGACGCGACGATACGGGAAGTGCATCCGGTGGCACGCAACGCCGCAATGGTCAACAGGCCGATTGACCCGCATCCGATCACCAGAACCGTATCGTTCGCCTTGGGTCGTACGCGTAGTGCAGCGTGCAGGGCACACGCGAACGGCTCGGTCAATACCGCCACCGTGTCCGACATTTGGGCCGGCACCTTGTACACCTGCGATTGATGGGCTACCAGCGACTCGCCCCATCCGCCGCCGGTATCGCGACAGTAGCCGGTCTGGATGCCGGCGGAGATGTCGCCGCGGGTCACGTTTCGACATAGCGCGTCGCGTTGATCGCTGCAGGCGTCGCACATCGGCTCGATACCACGAACGCGACATCCCAACGCCGGGTGCAGCACCACCCGGTCGCCGATCGCAAGACCGGTCACCTCGTTGCCCAGCTCCTGGACGGTGCCCACCAGTTCATGGCCCAGGACGAAGGGCATGGAAATCACCGGGGCCAGGTAGGGACTGCCCGTCGCCCAAATGGTGGCCAGGTCCGATCCGCATACGCCGGAAAGGCGAGGGCGGAGACGCAGCCACTGGGCATTAGGCAGCGAGGGCTCAGCCACATCACGCAGCGACACGGGGAGGATGCGGCGAGTCAGGATCTGTGGGGCACGTCGCCCCAGGGCTTTGAGGACCACGTATCGCGGGATGCTCTTGCGAAACAACAGTGCTCTCATGACCGCCCCAGGCCGTTGCTCCCGTCGAGCTGCCAGTGCAACACGGTCCACCCGCGTTTGCGGGCTACGGCGGCGAGCGCCCGATCGGGATTGATCGCGACCGGGCGGCCTACGCTTTCGAGCATGGGCAGGTCCGCCACACTATCGCCATAGGCGAACGAGCGAGCCAGATCGATATCGTGGTCGGCCGCGTACTGGCGGATACGGCGGGCCTTCTCCGCCTCGCCGATCGGGGGACCGTCCAGCTCGCCGGTGAATCGGCCGTCACGTTCGACCAATCGCGGGGCCACGACGTGCTCGACGCCCAATTCGCGGGCCAGCGGTTCCATCAGAAAGTCGATCGAACCAGTCACCAGCACCACGTCCAGTCCCTCCCGGCGATGCTGTTCGACGCACGCACAACCCGCCGGATACAGGTTGGGATGGATGATGTCCTGGAAACAGCTTTCCACTCGCCCGCGAACGTCGCCGGCCGACATGCCTCCGTAGTTGCGATAGAAAACGCGGTTGAACCAACTGCGATCGATCTTGTCCAGGATCAGATAAACCAGACAGCGACCCAGAAAGGCGGTCGACCAGAGCCGACGAGTCCACCTCGACATGCCCGCTCGACGAAAGTAGGCGTAGTAGTGGACGATGGTCGTGCGCACCAGCGTCCCATCGACGTCGAAAAACGCCGCCGCTCGTCGATCGGCCTGCCCCTGGATGAACGACTCGGGTGCCATGGGCAAACTGGTTTGCTCGTGCTCTGTCTGCGGAGGATCGCTCATCGCCTCGCGTAATCCTTGGCCAGGCGTTTGACGCGCTGCTCGATCCGCGTGGTCATTGATCGGTACGCCGCGAAGCGATCTTCTTCCAGCTCTTCAGCGCTCGGCGGACGGATCGGCTCGCCGAAGGTGACGTGTACCACCCCCGGTCGAACGAATCGGCGTCCCTTGCGGAACAGTTCCCAGGTGCGGGCGATGTGAACCGGCACCACCGGGATGCCCGCCTCGGTGGCCAGCACGGCGGTTCCGATCTTGAACGGCTGGATTTCGCCGCTGATGGAGCGCGTGCCCTCGGGGAACAGGAGCAACCCGTCGCCGCGGTGAAGGGCCTGGGCGCATCGCCTCAACCCCTGCACGCCGTCCGCATGGCGATCGAAGGGAATGGTGTCAAATACCCGCCCGAACAGAAATCGCTTGATGGCCGTGTCGAAAAAGTAGTCGGCTGCCCCGGCCACCCAAATGCGACGTTTGCCGCCCACGGCGCAGACCACAGCCGGCGAATCGAGATGCGAAGAATGATTGGGGGCCAACAACACCGGCCCGGTGCTGGGGATGTGCTCGCGGCCGCGGACCTTGACGCGCACGTAGCTGTTCATGAAGACCATGGCCCCGCCACGCAATGCCCAGCGAACCGGGAGCAGCGGAGCGGACAGTTCTCGATCCGCGGTCAGCAGGCGTCCATTGCCCAGCAACCGCCGGCCCGCCGCCGAACGATCCCGCCGCGAACTCTCCGACGGCGTTCGGGCTCCCACGACATTCAGCAGGTCGCTGACCCGTGCGATCTCCTCGGTGGTCTTGTCGTCGATCTTCATCCGGAAGCGCGCTTCCACATCCGCAATGACTTCCAACTTGGCAATGCTGTCCAAACCGAGATCCAGCAGCAGATGTGCGTTCGGTGTAACGTCGGCCGCTCGGCTGCCGCTGCCCACACGGGCGACGATGGCTTGAATGCACTTCAACGCTTCGGCGTTCTCCACCGTGATCGGAGCCCCCGACGACACCAGGCTGCCCGCTTGGGGGGACGTAGCGCTCATACCCCTGGAAAGCAGCATGTCGCGTATGACGCTGCGTTTGGCTTTCAGGGTTGACGTCTTGGGCAATTCCCGATCCCAGAAATGGAAGGTGGTAATCCGCTGGTGGCTGGGCATCGAGTCGCTGATTTCGGCCGCGGCCGCGTGTATCTCGCGTTCGAGCGACGAGCGGTCCAGCTCCGCAGGAGCCTGCTGGGAATCGATCACCACCACCGCGTGGACCTCGTCGCCCACCGAATCCTCGGCGGGCATAGCCAGAACGCACAGCTCTTTGGTGAACGGCAGGCTGCGATGGCGAAACTCCACCTCGTCCGGATAAACGTTCTTGCCCGCCGACGTAATGATCAGATCCTTGATCCGCCCGGTGAGATACAGGTATGCGCTTTCGTCCTGGCGCCCCAGGTCTCCGGTGCGCAGCCAGCCGTCGACCAGAATCTCGTTCGTGGCGGCCTCGTTGTAGAGGTAACCGCTGGTGATGCTTGGGCCTCGAACCCAGATCTCGCCGATGCCCTCCAGGTTCTGGTTGCGAACCTCGACCTCCAGGTTGGACAGCGGGGGGCCGACCGATCCCTTGCGGGCATCGTCCGGCGGGTTGACCGTGATCACCGGCGACGTTTCGGTCAGGCCGTACCCCTCGCACACCCCGAACCCCCAACGCTCAAACGCCGGCAGCAATTCCGGATCCAGCTTGGATCCCCCCGAGACGAACATTCGCAATCGGCCACCGAACTTCTTATGCACGCTCCCAAACAGCCGGCGCCCGTATCGATGTCCGGTCAGGTTGGACAGATGTCCCAGCAAGGCGAATCCAAATCGACCGAGGGGACCGCGGGCGGCTACGCCCTTGCAGATGCCATCGTGGAACATGCGCAACAGGCGAGGCACCACCAGCATCAACGTCGTCCCGGTGGCGCACAAAGCTGCCATGATCTCCGGGCCCTTCAGCCGTTCGACATAGGTGATCGTCGCCCCACAGGCCAACGGCACCAGAAACCCCCCGGTAAACTCGAACGCGTGATACAGGGGCAGGACGGAGAGGAACTCGTCGGCCGGTTCGACCGGATGGCGCTCGAGCAGGGCCCGGGCGTTGGCCATTAGGTTACGATGGGTCAGCTTCACCGCCTTGGGAGCCACCGTCGTACCGCTGGTGAAGAGGATCGACGCGATCTCGGTGCCGGTCAGCGGAATCGGCTCGGGCCCCGGGTCACGGCTGGCGGCGGGTGGCGGCACGAACGGCTCGGCCAGCTTGACGATAGGCGGATCCTGCTGCGAGCGACCGGCTTGGAGGGCATCAAACATGGACCGCCCGGCGCAAAGAAGGTTGCAATCGGCGAAACGAGCCGCCGCCCAGGTGTCGGACACTGGTAACTGAGGATCAAGCGGAACCGCAGTGAGCCCAGCCCGCATGATGGCCAGGTAGGCGAGCCCCCACTCCGGACCATTCTCACCGGAAAGGGCGACGCGATCTCCGGGCACCAGGCCGCGTTCGCAGAAGCGCTTCATGACGCTGCCCGTGGCCCGAAGCAGTTCAGCATAGGTGTAGCGGATCCACTTGTCGCCGCGGCGAATCTGCAGCGCCGGCTTGGACCCGAACGTCGCCGCGGTCCTCTCGAACAGCTCGAAGAGACTGCTGCCTTGCAGAGCATCGTGCGGAGCCTCGTCGGTCAGGGCCCCGGTTCCCGCCTCCCGCAGCCGGGCGCTGGGCTCGGCCCCGGTCCCCAGGACGTACGATCGCAACCCCGGCACGTGGCGATCGACCAGGTAGTCCTCCCAATCGATCTGCTCCTCGTCGAAGGGGAACTCCTTGCGATCGTCGGGGCTGAGTCTATCCCAAAGCTCCCTTGTCCGATCGGTGGAGAACGTGCAGTCCAGGTGGGTATAGGGGGAGTAGATCTTGGCGAAATAGAGAAGCTGAGCAATATTGCGACGAGCCGTCGATAGTCGTCGACCGAAACGTCCTCGCCCGCCGACGGCGTTGTACACTTTCTTGAGCAACTCGACTCGTCGTTTCCGTCGACCCCACCGGGCTGAGAAAGTCTCCACGTCAACGAGTTCCAGCGGACGGACGTCAATAGCCCGTCCATGCTCATCGATCATCGGCCGGCAGCGGAAGGCCTCGCGGGTGAGTGCGGTCATCTCCCCAACCAGGAGCGTGTTTCGATCGCTGGAGGCGCATTGGTATACCGGGAGCGAAGCGGGGTCTGACATCCCGTAGGCCAAGACCGCCAGCATCGAATTGGCGACAAAATCGACCGGTATCAAATCCAGCGGAACCGTGCCGTCAGCGGGAAACTCGCGGAGCTTGCCTCGACCATAGGCCACGATCATCGGGTCAGCCATGCGCAGGCCGTCGATCCATCCCGGGGCCGGCTCTTCGTAGCTGCTCTCGATAATAGCGGGACGGTGAATCGCCAACGGTACTCGCCCACGGTCCCGATCGAGATATCGCTCGCCCAGCCACTTGGTGAAGGTGTAGGTGTCGCTCCAACCATGCTCGCGGGCGTAGGTCATCCCCGCTTCGATAAGCTGGCGGCGGTACTGCTCGCCCTTGCCTGGGAATTGGGTGGCAATCTCGGCGCACCGGGCGCGGAGTGTCGTGACGATGGCGTCCAGGTCGAAGTCATCGCCATTAGAACATCGCGGCAACGACGCAAGGGCCTTCTCCGGGGCGGAAAGCTCCTCAGCGACCCTGCCTCGCCGCACTCCGCACACGTAGCATGTGGAAACGTGCAGAAACGGAACGTGGCCGGCGTCCTTGGCGATGGCCAACAGCCGCCCAGGGCCGAACGTGTTCAGGTCGAGAGCCAGATCGAGACGCTCGTCGAACGTTACCGTCGCGGCGCTGTTGACCACTCGGGTGATCGTCGCAGCCAGCTCGGCATACTCGTCGGCCGACAGACCCATGTGTTCCCGGGTCAGATCGCCGGCGATGGCGTGGATTTTTTCTTCGCACAGGCGGGCGAACGCATCAGGCCCCAGCGAAGCTCGCAGCCGATCGAACACGCTCGAGCCCAGCACCT
>JADFPW010000096.1 GCA_022562105.1 Planctomycetota bacterium | reverse complement strand
AGGCCAATCCGGGGTCATGGCTCGAACCGGATGGGGCGTTGGGCTAAACTATCTCAGCCCGACGGCCGATAATGGCCCCTGCGTGTTGTGAAGGAGCGTTCTTGAGATCCACTCGGAGACTATTGTGATAAAACAACGCTTGGCGTCCACATTCAAGGGACTCTTGATGTTGTCCGCCGCCACCTGTTGCCAACTACCCACTTGCACCGCCGACCTTCTGCGTCAGGCCGCCGACGACATCGACGACCGCGACGATACGGATCTGGGCGACTTCCTCTCGGACCTGGTCGAGGATTTCTAGCGACCGGCCGACGACGACGATGGGTGACCCATCGCTCGACATCGAGGGGTATCGCCTTGTGCCGCGCTGCCGGTCCGACCGCTGGCGAAGACTTGCCTAACTGGGCGTGCTAGTCCAGCCATTCCTTGGGGTGCTTGAGTTTGTGGGGGACGTACTCTTCGGTCACGAAACTCAGGTACTTATTGGAGAAGGCCTCCACTTCCATCTTGAAACCGTTGACCAGCATCTTGCGGATCTCGCGGATCCAGGGGCGCTTGCCCTCGAACCAGGGATAAGCCAGGATTTGCTTGGCTCGCTTGATGTCGGTGTCTGCCAGATCAATCTTGACGTTGTCCGCCAAGCCGAACCGCTCGTAGTCGAAACTGCTGACCCCGATGAAGTGAGCGGCCGGAACCGCCATACGGCGAGATTCGTAGGCCAGGTTGATCGATCCCTGTTTGATCACCGAGTAGATGTAATACCCCCAGGGGTCGTTATCCAAGAGGCAGTAAAGGGGGAGCTTCAGCTCGTGATGCATGCGGTAGAGCAGCCGCCTCACTCCGCGCGGTGGTTGGCCGCCGCCGTGGATGAGAATGCAGTGGTGTTTCTCCCAGAATCGATCCTCGACGAAACGCCGCCACACGGTCCCTTTTTCGACGTGCAGGATGAACTTGGCATTGCATTTCTTGAATTGCAACACGTCCGGCTCGACGATACTGGGGACCGCGTATCCACCACTGCCCAGCTTGGTGGCGTCAATGGTGTCGCCTGTGTCCACGAAGGTGATCTCTCCAATCATGGCTCCTTTGCTGTCCGCAAAAATGCGTAGTTCCTCACGCAGGGAATCGAGGGCTACTTCGAGGTCTTCCAAAATAGGGTCGCAGTCCGCCTGATCGTCAAACGTCTTCTCCTTGGAACCGGGAATACTGTGTTTGGCGAGGTAGAACACCTGTCGAAGACTGGCGCTCTTGCCCTCATTGACCAGGGCCTTGCACTTCGAGGCCACCAACATGGTCTGCATGAACCGCTTGGCTTGGCCGTAGTTGAAGAAGTTCCGCCGCTGACTCTTGTCGCCCATCTCGACGTAGCGGGTCTTCACGTTGAATGAGACATTGGACAGGGCGCGAAGCGGGATATCCACAAACGGGTCGGTGTTTCCACAGGCTTGATCCACCACCGCTTGGGCCAATGCTTCCAATTTCTCACCGGTATTAGCTTTCGCCGGTCGGCGCCTCGACTTGGGCTTGCCGGCGGCCGTCGGGTGCTTGTTCTTCTTGGCTTTACTCTTCGATTTCTTTGCCAACGCCCACCTCCTCCTCCAGGGCCTACCGTCCTTGTTGGACCGCGACGGACGTGCGTGCAGCGGTCCCTATCGTTTCCCCCTCCGAGAGGCTTTCCTCTTCTTGGAGACGGCCCCTTTGGATCGCTTCTTGGATCGTGGAGCTGACGGAAAGAGCTGCGGCGGGGCTTCGGCGTCGCCGGCGAGGTCACGCTCCACGACAATGGTTCCGGGCACCTCCGGTTCCGGGCGCCCGGCCTGCTTGCCTTGAATGACTTTACCGTGATCGTCGAACTCCATGTCAGCTTGGGTGGTATAGGTTCGGGCCAGACTGAGCAGTGACCGGCGAAACGAGTCCTTGTCGATACGCTTAATGGCCCGCACGGATTCGACCACCTCGTCAATATATCGAGTAAACACGTCCCGCCGCCGACCATGCTCGGTCTTGCGCTTCTTTCGCCGTAAGAGGATGCCTAATTTCCGCCCGCACTCGGCCAAAGCGAGCTTGATCTCCTTGGTGATTTCGTCGTAGTCGGCGATGGCTTCCTTGGACTCGGACGTGAACGGTACCCAAACGCTGGCAATATGAATAAGGATAACCAGAGGAGCGTCCGGCAAGGCCCCGCGTGCCTGCGACAAACCGTAGTTGTTCCATTTGGTTTCCAACACGGATTTGAACATACAGCATGCGCTCTGTTGATACAGCAGCGGAACGCGATTGGCGAAGCGGAGCACGCGCGTTCGGGTCGCTCCACCGTGGCCTCGCCCATTCTCCTCGGGGTCATCGTGACGATCTGTGCCCAGCTCTCCTCCGTAGGCTAGACCGACCTCGATCTGGAACGGGTTCCCGCGATAAACGGCCGGGCTGCGTGTCGTGGCGGCGTAGAACTCAGCCTCGATCCCTTTGAGAAGTCCACTGAGGATAGCTTCGCCGCCGATGGGGGCCAGACAATCCGTTCGCGGAGCCATAACCCTCGTGTCCTGCATGGCTCGGTAGAGTGCCTCCACGTTCTGCGGGGTCAGCTGTTTGATCCAGGTCTGGGTGGTCATCTTGGCCGAAGCACAGATCCTCTTGGCGATCGGCGAGCTGATCCGGGAGAACTCCTTTTGCAGAAACGCCCCGACCTTGCTGGTGTGGGTCTCCTTCAGCATTTTCATCAGAATGCCGAGTTCGATACCGTGCGGGTGGGGTTTGATCTCTCGCGTGGGAGGCGGAAGCTCGTCGCAGCTTCTGGGATATTGGACAGTTAAACCGGTCGGGTTCGTATAGGTGATGGATGCGTGCGGATTGGCGATCCCAGTTTGATCAACATACTCATCGACACTCTGGCGCCCTTTGGCGTAGGAAGCGACAAGTTCGATCTGTACTTCGGTGCCATGTGCCCAATCCACATCAACCGTCTCGTCGTGAATGATGTCGGGCCGGTTTTTTTTTGTGTCGATGGCAATCTTGTAATGGTGGGCTGGGCGCCGGTTCGAGGTCCTACTCACAATGCTGATCGGTTTTCCGGTGGTGATCAGCCCGTACATCCCCGCGGCGCTGATTCCGATCCCTTGCTGCCCACGGGCCATCTTGAGCCGATGAAACTTGGACCCGTAGAGCAACTTGCCGAAAATGTTGGGGATCTGCTGCTTGACGATTCCCGGCCCGTTGTCACGCACGGTCACCCGAAATCGCTCCTCGCCGAGCTGCTCGACTCGAATGACGAGTTCAGGCAGGAATCCCCCTTCCTCGCACGCATCCAGGCTATTGTCCACCGCCTCCTTGACGGTGGTCAGGAGTCCCTTTCGTTTGTTGTCAAAACCGAGCAAATGGCGATTCTTGGTGAAAAACTCGGAGACGGATATCTCTCGCTGGTGCCCAGCCATCGCTTCGGCGGTCAAGGCTTTGATGGCCCGTCCCGCCCGAGCATTGGTTGGTCGTTTCCGCGGCTCACTGGGGGTATTGGACGGCTTCCCACCCGCCTTCGCCTTGGGCTCAGGTGGCACGCTCGGCGTAGACGGGTATCTGATCTCAAGTTGAGCGCGGTTGGACTCTCGTGGGTTCACGATTGCGAACGCCCTCCTAGCTGCCGGACTGCTTTCGACTCCGTTCTGAAGCCATGATAGCCGCCCAGTGGATCGCTTCAACGGCGCCGATTGGTGTCTGGGCGGGGGCCATTCCACGGGGACGCCGGGGCCGGCTCCGGGGAGTCATTGTCTTCGCTTGGCTATTGGCTCGCGGCGTAGGTTCTGGTACACTGGCTCGCCCGGGTTGGAAGTACGCGGATCTACTTCCATAACCCGTTGTCGCATATTAGCTTATGGCTATAGACGTTGGGCCTGGGCACCGAAGTTTGGAACGCTTGTAGGCCCAGGGTGAACACGGCTCACCAATGCCCCCGGTAAACACCAAGACCTGGAGTGATATCCTCGCTCATGTGCGTCTGAGCTACCCCCAGCTTTCCCGGGGATGGTTCTCGCAGTTGTCGCCGCGCAGCCTCGCCCAGGGAACGCTAACGGTCGAGGCGGGCAACTCCTCGCAGGCGGTCTACCTCAGGCGCCACTGTCAGCGACCGTTCGCAGAGGCCGCCCAGGCTGCCACCGGTCGGTTGCTGACCCTCCGCTTCGAGTCCACCGAGGATCCCGATCCCGCGCCGGAGGCGACGCCCGGCCTCTCATTCGAGGACGAAGCTGAGCTGGCCCTAAACGGGGACTACATCTTTGACAACTTCGTCACCGGCCCGTGCAATCGCCTGGCCCACGCGGCGGCGGTGGCGGTCAGTCAGGCGCCGGGGCGGGCCTACAATCCGTTCTTCATCCACGGCGCCGTCGGTCTGGGAAAGACCCATCTGCTTCAAGCCGTCTGCCACCAGATCCTGGAAACGGCGCCAGCCTCACGAATCAAGTACATTTCCTGCGAATCGTTCACCAACCACTTTCTCGAAGCCGTGGAGAAGGGGGCCATGAATCAGTTCCGCTACCGCTATCGAAACGCGGACGTCCTGGTCATTGACGACATCCACTTCCTGGCTGAACGGGAGCGTAGCCAGGAGGAGTTCTTCCACACCTTCAACACGCTGCACCAGTCTCGCCGGCAGATCATCCTATCGGCCGACTGCCCGCCGCCGGAGATCCCTAGCCTGGAAGAACGGCTGGTGAGCCGCTTCAACTCGGGTTTAGTGACCTTGCTTGAGCGCCCTTGCCTGGAGACCCGAATGGCCATCGTTCGTAAGAAGGCCAAGCTACGATGCCTGGACGTCCCGGAGGAGGTGGTTCGCCTCATCGCCGGCTCGATCGACTCGAATATCCGCGAGCTGGAGGGGGCGCTGGCTAAGATGGAGCTATTGGGGGCGACGTGCGAGGGGGTTGTCGATCTGGAGGCAGCTCGGAAGGTGATTGGGGTAGACACCGGCCGGCGTCGGGTTACCATTCCGGAGATACTGGAGTTGGTCGGCCAGCGCTATAACCTGCGGCAAGCTGACTTGCAGGGCAAGAGGCGGACCAAATCGGTCACCCGCCCCCGGCAGATCTGCATGTACCTGGCTCGTCAGCTAACCGACCTGAGTCTGGGCGAGATCGGGGGATACCTCGGCGGACGGGACCATACCACGGTCCTCCACGCCCAGCGATTGATTGGCGAGCGCGGAATCGAGGATGTTGTCCTGCACCGCGAGTTGGAAGAATTGAAGGACCAGCTCCTCAGCCGGCCAGCCCATGCCCACTAGCCCTGTGAAATTCCTGTCAGATTCCTGTGCGGAACGGTGCCATGATACACAGGCAACCAGGTGCCGCTGGCCGGGGTGTGATGAACGCCCGGGTTTCGCCCATCAAATACTACAGGTTATCCACATGCGACTCGCCGGAGGTTACCATTATAACCTATTGCCGCATAGGTGTTTACGCGCTAGACTGTCAAGGAAACCACAGATGTCACACCCCTTATATACTACTGCACATTCTATACTGGGTAAGACTATAGAGACCACTGCTAGCTACGGATCGGAGCACCGAAGATGAAGGCAAGTGTCAATCGGCAGGAACTCGCCGAAGCTCTGGGCGTGGTGGGCGGCGTCCTCAGCGTCCGGACCACCAAGCCGATCCTCCAGTGCGTTCTGGTTCGCGTGGAGGCGGACTGTGCGATCCTGGGGGCGACCGACCTGGAGGTGAGCGTTCGCCAAACGGTCAGTCAGATCGAGGTGGCTGAACCCGGGGATGTTCTGCTGTCGGCTGACAAACTGACCAAGATCGTTCGGGAGTCTGCCGACGAGGTGCTGGAACTGGAGACGGTGGAGAACATCTGCCACGTTCGGGGAGCGGACAGCCATTTTCAATTGGTCAGCCAGGATGCCCGCGAGTTTCCCGCCATCGCGGAGATGCAGACGCCGGCCGACTTCGAGATCGAAGCAGGCCTTCTCAGGCGTTTGGTGGATTGGACGGTGTTTGCCGCCGCCCGGGAGAATACGCGGTACGCCATCAACGGCGTGCTCTGGGAGCGGAAGGGCAAGAAGCTGACGTTGGTCTCGACCGATGGTCGCCGGCTATCGCTGGCCTGTGGGACGGTGAGCAAGGGCTCCGATGGGGACGTTCAGGTGATCGTGCCCACCAAGGCGATGCACCTGCTTCAGCGAATGGTTACCGATGATAAGGACAAAGTCTCGGTGAAAGCGACCGACAACCAGATCCTGCTGTCCACCCGCCGGGCCACAGTCGGGGCAGCCTTGGTAGAAGGGCGATTCCCGCAGTATCAGGATGTCATCCCCCAGGACAACGACAAACGCGTGGTGGTGCGGACCGAGGAGTTTCTCAGCGCCGTTAGGCGGGCCGCATTGTTGACCAATGACGAATCGAAGGGGGTCAAGATGCTCTTCGACAAGGGAACCCTAGCCTTGTCGAGTCGGGCGCCAGAGCAAGGGGAAGCGTGCGTGACCATGCCTGTCGATTACAACGGCGAGCGGATCGAGATCGGCTTCAACCCTATTTTTCTGACCGAAGCCCTACGGGTGGTCTTTGACGAGACCGTCACGTTTGAGTTCAAGGCGGCCAATCGGCCCGGCGTGATTCGCTGCGGGGCCGATTTTCAGTATATCGTGATGCCGATTAACCTCTGATGAGGACACTGTTGCAGCCGATGTTGACCGATCGACAGCTATCCCGTGTGGTGGCCAATCGCCAACCGCGAGTGTTTGCCCGCAAGCTGGGCACTCTGCTCGGGGTGATCGTCGAGCGCCAGCAGCGATCGACATCCATACGAGAGGTGGTCCGCGGGCACGTTGAAGCGGTCACTGACGTCGAGTTTCAATCTCGATGTACCGTCGGGCCTATTCGCGGTGAGGTGCTGACCATTCTAGTGGACGATGCCCGTTGGGTGCAACCGATCCGGGAACGGTGGTTATTTGCCCTGCTCGATCAGCTACAGACGGGAAGCCCACGGACTCGCATCCGGCGAATTGAGTTTCGTAGCCTCGATACCCAAAAGCGGGCGCCGGGAGACTCCGAATCAGTGGATCGCCGAATCCGCGCATGGCGGAGGCCACGGTAGTTGACCACGAATCAACCAGGTGAATCCATGTTGCAGCACCCTCATCCACTGCTTGGCCCCACCAACCCGGTTCGATACCGACGGATGTGAACTCCCGATGAGCGGTAACTCCACAGAACACGATCTGCAAGAAAACCCGCCGAACCCAACGGGCGGAGCCGAGGATGCCAAGGCCAGTATGGTCGCCGAGCAGCAATACGACGAATCAGCCATTACGGTTATGGAGGGCCTCCAGGCCGTGCGTCATCGGCCGGCGATGTATATCGGCGGGACGGGGGCCAGCGGACTTCATCACCTGATCTATGAAGTGGTAGACAACGCGGTCGATGAAGCCCTGGCTGGCTATTGCAGCAGCATCCTGGTGAAACTAAACGCCGATGGAAGTTGCACGGTGGTTGATGATGGGCGCGGCATCCCGGTCGGAGCCATGTCCGATGACAACCCCAAACTCGATGGCAAGCCCGCCCTGGAAATCGTCATGACCGTGCTTCATGCCGGCGGGAAGTTCGACCGAACCAGCTACCAACTCTCCGCCGGTCTGCATGGTGTTGGGGTCAGCGTGGTCAACGCCCTGAGCGAGTGGCTGGAAGTGGAGGTCTATCGCGACGGATCGATCTACTCCATGCGTTTCGAGCGAGGTGAAACCGCTCGCCAGCTGGAGACCATCGGTCAGTCCAAGAAGCGGGGGACGCGAGTCGAATTCAAACCCGACCCGGATATTTTTCCTGACTGCGAATTCAAGTTCGACACCGTCGCAGCTCGACTCCGCGAGTTGGCTTATCTAAACAACGATCTAAAGATTCGCCTAGTCGATGAACGTCAGGGCAAGGAGCTCAACTTTCACTTCACCGACGGGTTGGGTGAATACGTCAAGTACCTGAGCGGCGGGGCGGAATGGTTGCATCGCGACGTGATCCGCTTGCGAGGCCAGGACGACGAGTTGCACATGGTCTGCGACGTGGCTATGCTCTACACCGATAGCTACAACGAGACGCTGGTCGGTTTTGCCAACAACATCCACAACATCGACGGAGGTACGCACCTCTCGGGGTTTCGCAGCGCCCTGACCCGCGTCGCTAATGTCTACGGCCGCAAGACCAACCTCATCAAAGGTGACTTGACCCCCACCGGCGATGACTGGCGCGAGGGTCTGACCGCGGTGGTGAGTGTCAAGCTGCCCGAGCCGCAATTCGAGGGCCAGACCAAGGTGCGCCTGAACAACCCGGAGATCGAATCGTTCGTTCAGCGAACGATCAACGAGCAATTTGCTAACTTCCTGGAAGAGAAGCCCGCCGACGCCAAGCGGATCATTCAGAAAGGCGTTCAAGCAGCCCAAGCGCGAATGGCGGCCCGAAAGGCCCGCGACCTGGCCCGCAAGAGTGCCATGAGTGGGGGAGGACTACCCGGCAAGCTGGCCGACTGTCGCAGCAAGAAGATGGAAGATACCGAGCTGTACTTGGTGGAGGGTGACTCGGCCGGTGGCAGCGCCAAGCAAGGTCGGGATTCCATGACCCAGGCCATCCTGGCCCTCAAGGGGAAGATCCTCAACGTCGAAAAGGCCCGGGTGGACAAGATGCTCTCCCATGAGGAGATCAAGAACATCATCACCGCGGTCGGCTGCGGGATCGGACGCGAAGAATTCAATCTGGAGAAGTTGCGATACGGCAAAGTCATCATCATGACCGACGCCGACGTGGACGGCAGTCACATTCGTACGCTTCTGTTGACCTTCCTGTTCCGCCATATGAGGCCCTTGATCGAGGCTGGGCGGATCTACATTGCCCAACCCCCGCTGTTTCTGGTGGCCCGAGGTCGCAGCAAGGAATACGTACTCAATGAACCAGCCCTGAACGCCATACTGATCGTGAAGGGTCTGGACGGAGCATCCTTGGAAGTGCGGGAGGCGGATGGCAGTAAGCGAACAGTCACCGGCTCCGCCCTGAAGAAGTTGGTCCAAACACTGAACGACGTCGCCGCCCAGATTCAGGTTCTGAGACGGCGGGGGGTGGAGTTTGTGGACCTCATCGAACAGGGCGACCGTGATGCTCGGGGGTTGCCCACCATTCTGGCCCAGGTGTTTAGACCCGACCAGCCGTCGCCGGAAAGACTATTCTTCTTCGACGAGGCCGGCCTGTTGGAATACTGTGCGACCGAGCGCCAGGCTCATGGCGAAGTCGAAGTGTTCGAGTCCGAGCACGTTCGATTAGGACAGGTCAACGGCAACGGCCGGGAGGACGGGGAGGATTCACTCCCCGAGCACCGAATCGTGCGCCATGAGTTAACCGAGTGTCGGTTGCTAAGCGGTTTGATCGCCGACATTGACTCCATGGGCTTATCGATTCAGGACTACTTCACGCGTCGTGTCGAAGACGTAGCCGGTGAGCTTCCGCCGGCGAAGTTCGTGCTCCACTACGCTGACCGCGAGCCCAAGGATCTGGATAACCTGGCCCAGATCCCCGGGGCGGTGCGAGAGTTTGGAAGCAGCGGCCTGCACATCAAGCGATACAAGGGTCTAGGCGAAATGAATCCCGATGAGCTATGGGATACGACCATGGACCCAGAGAATCGAACCCTCCTGCGTGTCACCTTGGCGGAGGACATGAGTGATCCTGAGCAGCTCGACCTGGGTCTGCGTGAGGCCGACCGCATGTTCAGCATCTTGATGGGCGAAAACATTGAAGCTCGCCGGCGTTTCATAGAAGAAAACGCCATCAACGTCCGCAACCTCGACGTGTAACGAATCTTCGAGAATGTATTGTTTGGTTCCCAGACGTGCGTGGATCACACATCAAGTGTTTCGGCCGCCATGCGTATCACTTCGGTTGTTTGGTTGGATCGATGCTGTTCAGCTTCGCCCCCCACTCGGCGGCTTGGGCGTCGTAACCGGTCTCCGGCTCGACGGCACGCCAGGTTTCGTAGAGCTTGACGATGCGTTCCAGGGCTTCGCGCTTGCGTTCCTCGGGCGCGTCGGTGTGGTCCTTCATCCCATCGTACCCCTTGAGCAGAAGCGGCTCCGCCTCGCGGAGTTTTTCAATACGAGCCGACGCGTCAAACCGAGCCGCGACCGTGAGGGAGCGGTCTGCCGCCTGCCCGGCCAAGCTTTCGCCCAGGACGCTCATGGTATGGAAGATCAGCCAGTGTCGTTTCGGCAAGGCGTCTTGCCGAATATCGAGACCCTCGCCCAGCGGCACATCCGGCGATGGGTTCTGGCGGGCTCTCAGGAGTTGAGCCAGCGAGTGAACTCCTCGGGGGCGACATCGACGTCGCGCAGAATCGAACGGATGAGCCCGCGACCCAGATCCTCGCCACGGTGGTCCGGCACCAAGCGGAGCCGACTCACGCCATGATTTCCATCTGCTCAACAGCGACGAATTGCTGTTTGGCCGGTTTCTCGTGCACCAGACACAGCTTGATCACTTCGGCAATCCGTTTGCGAAGCACCGGAAGCGTCTTCGCCTGCGTGTAGCAACTTCGCAGCGCCGGGATGGAGGCGACGTAGTAACCGTCTTCGTCCTGCTCGATGAGGACCGTCACTTTTTGTCTCTTCATGCTCGCTGACAACCTCCTCTCGCCATCGGATCGATCGTCCTTCACCCTGAGAATACGGTGAACCACTTAGGTTTGCAACGCTGATCGAATTGGACGATGCCCGAGCCCTGAAGACGGCTCGCGCGGCCACCCGGTTTCGCCATTCGCCATTCATTATTCGCCATTATCTTGCGGCAGCTTGGCCCGCCACTCGGCGGCCTTTGTGGCACGGGCGTCTCGCCCGTGATCGCCTTCATCATCCGGCTCGGCGGCGTGCCAGGCTTCGTACAAGTCCACCACCCGCTGGATGGCCTCGGTCTTGTCATCCTTTGACGCGGAGTCATCGTCCAGTACGGCGTTGGCCAACTCGATCAGGATCGTCTCAGCCTCGCGGAGTTTTTCAATCCGAGCCCCGAGCGCCAGCGACGGGTCCGCACCCTGCTTGGTCAAGCACTCACCCAGCACGCCCCGGGTACGTTTGGTCTGCCAGTGGTCCAGGGCCCTCCAACGGGTAGCGTGCGGGTCTTCGCTGTTCAGCCTCTTCTCAAGGATCGATAAGGATTCACGCAGCAGCGGTTCCGCATCTTTGGCCCGGTCGTTTTCCAGGAGCGCCTTGCCATACTTGAACAGAGCATTCGTCAGAGTCCAATCGCCGGTTGGGGTGACGGCTCGCATTTGATCGACATGCTCACGCCAAACCTCGATCGCCTTGTCCGGTTGTCGCAACCGGGTCCATGCTTCTGCCAATGTGCTGGCAAATCCCTGGGAGGTGGGGTCGGACTCGAACGCCGATGCCGCAGCCCGCTGTGCTCGTTCATAGTCAGCCGGGGAGCGGTCGTCATCATCCACAATACGCCAGGCCACGTCAGTAAGACGACCGGGGCTGTCTTCGATCCAGCGCGCGATATTGACCGCCGCAGCATGGACCGCCGGTTCCAGTGACGTGTTTTCGTGCACCGCCTCTTGAATGTCAGCCGCGAAGATAAGGCGGCCTTCGAGATCGTCGATCAGCGAACGTGCCTGTTCGTGGATCGCCGAGCATTGCTTGAGGACGAGGTTGATCGCCGCGTGGCGGAGCGCATCGCTCAGAGTCTCGTTGGCCCTCACCCTTTCGGCAACGGCCGGGCAGTCCAGTCCCTGGCCGAACAGTTCATCAACGAAGGGGCTGATGGTCTGCTCGGCGCGACGAGCGTCGTCGCGCTCGGTGACGCGGTCACGGTACGCAATGGTATCCCACAGCCGCACGGTCTCGTCACCCGACCCCGAGGCGATGCGTGACCCGTCGGGTGAGAACGCGACCGAGGGGACGAGGTACTCATGCCCGCGGAGGACGAGGAGTTCTTCACCGCTCGATGTGTCCCACAACCGCACCGTCTTATCCCACGACGCGGAGGCGATGCGCGATCCGTCCGGGCTGAATGACGGCGAGCTAGTTGCATGGCGGATGCCCAGTTGTTCCCCGGTGGCTGCGTCCCAGATGCGGGCCGTCGCTTTCGAGCCGGTGACGATGCGCGACCCGTCCGGGCTGAACGCGACTGTGTAAACCTGTCCCTCGTGCCCGCGCAGGACGGCGAAATTGTCTGGGATCGAGGCGTCCCACAGACGCACCGTCTTGTCCCACGAGCCCGACGCGATCTGTGACCCGTCCGGGCTGAACGCGACAGAGTTCACCCCGCTCTGGTGCCCCCGGAGAACGGCGAGCTCCTCCCCGCTCGAGGCGTCCCATAGCCGCACCGTCATCTCCTCCGATCCCGAGGCGATCCGCGACCCATCCGGGCTGAACGCGACCGACCAGACGCCGCTCTCGTGCCCTCGAAGGACAAGAAGCTCCTCTCCGCTGGCGGCGTCCCACAGGCGTACCGTCCGGTCCTTCGCCCCCGAGGCGATGCGCGCCCCGTCCGGGCTGAACGCGACTGAGTAGACCCCGCTCGCGTGCCCTTGGAGGACGAGAAGCTCGTCGCCGGTGGAGGCGTCCCACAGCCGCACCGTCTTGTCCCCCGACCCCGAGGCGATGCGCGACCCGTCCGGGCTGAACGCGACCGAGTACACCG
>JADFPW010000095.1 GCA_022562105.1 Planctomycetota bacterium | reverse complement strand
TCGAACGTGCTACCTCGTCCCTCGACGCGACGGTCTGGTGCTACTGGGGGCCACCGTCGAGCCCGAGGCGGGGTTCAACGTCCGAGTCACCGCGGCGGGAATCAGCAGCCTGGTTCAAGCGGGCCTTTGTCTGGTTCCCATGCTGGCGGAGGCGGCCGTCGTCAACATGTGGGCTGGACTCCGGCCGGACACGCCGGATCATCGGCCGTTCATCGGTCCGGTGCCCGCCGTCGAGGGGCTGATCGCCGCGACCGGACACCACCGCAACGGGATCGTGCTGGCGCCGGTGACGGCCCGGGCGGTGAGCGACCTGGTGATTCACGGGGAAACGGGCCTCGACCTGGAGCTTTGCCGCGTCGATCGGGATGTCAGTTGGCCTGCAAGCACCAAACATCCACCCATTCCTAACGAGTCCGCTTCGCAGGCGCGACCAGGAAGATAACCCGGCAGCTTGACCGGCGAGGTGGCCACCCCTAGCTTGAATTGCGAATTGGCTATCGCCGGACAAACAAGCCCGGGCGGAGCCGTCGGGTGCCATTGGTGGCTTGTCCACCAGTGTCTTCGTGCAGGTGTGCCGCGGATGGCGGGTTTTGTTGAACCCATGGATGGCGATCCATGGGCTTGTGGCGCGTTTCATTGCACGTTCAAGAATCGACAGAGACAAGTTACACAGAAAACGAACGGAGACGCGGATACATGGCTGTCAAAGTTGGAATCAACGGTTTTGGTCGGATCGGGCGGCTGGTGTGCCGGGCGATGTTTGCTCGGCCCGAGGAGTTCGAGGTGGTGGCGATCAACGACCTGAGCGACGCCAAGACGCTGGCCCATCTGCTCAAGTACGACTCGGTCCATGGACGGTTTCCGGGGTCGGTTGGAGTTGCGGACGACACGACGTTGGAGGTGAACGGTCGGAAGATCAAGGTGCTGGCGGAGCGTAACCCGGCCCAGTTGCCCTGGTCGGCGATGGGGGTCACCGTAGCCCTGGAATCGACGGGCGTTTTCACTCAGCGTGAGTCGGCCAAGGGCGGGTACGGCGATCACCTCAAGGCGGGAGCCGAGAAGGTTGTGCTCAGCGCCCCGGCCAAGGACGAGCCGGACTTGACCGTGGTCTTCGGCGTCAACGACCATTTGCTCACCGCGGAGCATCGCACGGTATCCAACGCCAGTTGCACAACGAACTGCCTCGCTCCGATCGCCAAGATACTGAACGATCAATTCGGCCTGGAGCACGGGCTGATGACCACGATTCATGCGTACACCAACGATCAGCGGATCGCCGACCAGGTTCACAGCGATCCCCGGCGGGCACGTGCGGCGGCCCTGAACATCATTCCCACCACCACCGGAGCGGCCCGGGCCGTCGGCAAGGTGATCCCCGAGCTGAACGGCAAGCTGAACGGCTTCGCCCTCCGTGTGCCGGTGGCCGACGGATCGCTGACCGACCTGGTCGCCCAGTTGCACAAATCGGTAACCGTCGCCGACGTGAACGGGGCCCTGAAAGCGGCGGCCGACGGACCGATGAAGGGCATCTTGCAGTACAGCGAAGAGCCGCTGGTCAGCAGCGACATTATCGGCAATCCGCACAGTTCCGTGGTGGACGGTTTGAGCACGATGACCATGCCGGCGGCGAGCGGAAAGACCGTCAAAGTGATCGCCTGGTACGACAACGAGTGGGCCTATTCACTCCGAACGGCGGACCTGATCAAAATGGTCGCCGCGCTGTAGCCGAGTCGGCCCACCTCGAATAGGGGATGATGGTCAAGAAAACGGTGCGGGCTATCGAGGTGCGCGGACAGCGCGTTCTAGCGCGGCTGGACCTCAATGTTCCCCTGGATGACCATGACCGCATCACCGACGATCGGCGGATTCGGGCAGCCCTGCCGACCATCACCCACCTTCTCAGTGGTGGCGCCCGTCTGATCCTGATGAGCCACCTCGGTCGCCCGAAAGGCGATCCGACAGCGGACAAGCGGTTCACGCTTGCACCCGTGGCTGCACGATTGGCCGAGCTACTCGGCCGCCCAATGGCATTCGTATCCGACTGCGTCGGGCCTTGCGCTTCGGATGCGGTTGCGGAGTTGGGCAACGGCGACTGCTGCCTGCTGGAGAACCTGCGATTCCACAAGGCCGAGACGATCAAGGACAGCAAGGCCGCCGCGAATCCCGCCTTGGGCGAGGCCAAGACGTCATTCGCTCGCGAGTTGGCCGACCTGGCGGACGTCTACGTCAACGATGCGTTCGGGACCTGCCATCGCGATAACGCCAGCATGCTCACCGTGCCCCAGCTCATGGAAGGCAAGGCGCGGGTCATCGGTTTCCTGATCGAGAAGGAGTTGAAGTTCCTGGGCGAAGCGTTGGCTGAACCGGCCCGGCCGTTCGTCGCCATCCTCGGCGGGGCCAAGGTGTCGGACAAGATCGGCGTGATCGACGCCCTGCGAAGCAAGTGCGACTATATCCTGATCGGTGGAGCCATGACCTATACGTTCATGGGGGCCGAGGGAGTCAATGTGGGCAGAAGCCTGTGCGAGCCCGACGCCTTCGACACCGCTCGTCGGCTTCGCGCGTCGGCCGGCGACAAGCTGCGACTGCCGGTCGATTCGGTGGTGGCAGCCGAGCTGAAGCCCGGTGTCGAGACCTGGGTATGCGATGGAGCCATTCCTGATGGTGCGCTGGGCCTGGACATCGGCCCTCGGACGCTGAACGCCTACGCTGAGATCCTCTCGAACGCCGGGACGGTCGTATGGAACGGCCCCATGGGCGTGTTCGAGACGCCGCCTTTCGAGCGAGGCACGATGGAGATCGCCCACCGGCTGGCTGAGGCGACCGATCGCGGGGCCATCACCATCATCGGCGGCGGCGACAGCGCCGCGGCCGTCGATCAGGCCGGCCTGTCCGACCGAATGACCCACATCTCGACCGGTGGTGGGGCGTCGCTAGAATACCTTGAGGGCAAACCGTTCCGGGCCCTCGAGGTACTCGACGACGCCTAGTTGGCGGTTCGCGATTCGCGATTGGAGACGCCGATATGCTGAAGAAGTTTCGATTGCACAACTTTCGCACGTTCTTAAACGCAGAGCTACAACTAACGCGCAGCCACCTCTTGATCGGGCGTAACAATAGTGGCAAGACCAACCTTTGCTCAGCACTTCAATTCTTCGCAAGGACTTCCGTCCTTGAGCTTGCCAACGCGGCAGCGCACGTTCCGGGCCGTATCTTTGAAATGAAGAATTGGACAACGTCAAGCGATCAGATTGAATTCACGGCAATATGCGAGTTAGACTTTGAGTCGGAAGTACTTGAGTACACGTATCGCCTTCAGTTGACCGTGAATACGGCGACTCAGGGGATGGCTGCTGCGCCACCATCACTCTCTGTCGCCCACGAAGAGCTAACTGTCCGCGGGCGAGGTTTTCGTAACGTGGTGCTCTTGGAGAGTGACGGTCGAGAAGCCCAACTGCTTCACGAAGAGCGCCACCTTGAGCAACGGTCCGACGCGATCGTGCGAACGCTCGTGCCGCGCGATGCGACCATGCTTTGCAAGCTATACGAACTGAATACGAATCGTCGCGCTACGCTTTTTCGGCGGTATCTGTCTCATTGGGCTAGTTTCTCTCTCAGTCCTGCCGCTATGCGATCGGGCTGGCAGGCAAGTGCTAGTGGCATAACGGCCCTATTGTCACTCGGCGAGAATTTGGCGACAGTGCTCTATCAGACGAAGAATATTGATGAGCAGCGATACCGTCGCGTGCTTGACCATGTGCGGAGTATTGAACCAGGTCTTGAAGCAATCAACTTCATTCCCACGCCTGATCAAGGAGCGGTCCCCTTTGTTGCGTTGCAGAATCGACCGCGCGCAACCTGGGAGGGGCTCTCCGACGGAACACTACGATATCTGGCGCTTGCGTACATAGCTGAGACAGTGGCGACCTTCGCGAGTACGGATCAGGAGGGCACCCCGCCGCTGGTAATCATTGAGGAACCTGAAAACGACATCTATCCGGGGCTGATGCGTACGCTGTTCGAACTGTTCGAGGAACGGGCCGGAAATGGCCAGTTCCTGTTTACGTCTCATTCGCCGTATTTCATCAATCTTTTTGATGGCTCGCGAGAATCGGTCACGCTCTTGCGCCGAGACAACGACCATACTACGTTCGTCACTCCGCCGCCCGCGGGACGTGATCCGGATCGACTCCTTTTGGCCGAACAGTACTCGATGGAGTTGTTTGAGTGATCACAAGGATCGGCGTGATCGTTCAGGACGCCAGCAGCTCCGGATTCCTTCGCGGCCTTGGGAATCGGCTCGGATGTGCGGCCGAGTTTGTCGACGCCCCGGCAGCCATGGGCAAGAGCCGTTCGATGACTAGTAAGCAGGCCAGGCAAGTGTCCGACTACTTTCGGCGCCGAGGTGTCCATCTCATCGTTCGATTCACCGATGCCGATGGGGTTCGCTGGCAAGATGTGCGGCGTTCTGAACTAGAGGTTTTCCCGTCGGATATTCGATCAATGCTGGTTTGCGGAGTGGCCGTGGAGAACGTTGAGGATTTGCTGTGTCGCGACGCGCCCTACCTCGCCCATCAAATCGACATTCCTCTTGCCGAGTTGAACGACCCACTCCACCGCACCGAGCGGATCAAGAAGGCCATACACAGGCTGACGGCACGCTCCGGAAAGAAGAGAAGCGATGTCGTTGCGAAGCTAGTGGAGGACGTTCCAGCAGAGATCTTTAGGCGGTGGCTCACCGACAATGCTCTTCGGAAGCTTTACACGGATTGCCGGGCGGCGGCTAGCAGGGCGGATTGTGAAACGCCCAACGAACTGGAGCCGTCGTCTTGAACACGTTTCCTGAGGCTCCAGGCCTTCGTCTGGCGCCGTCGCTGTTGGCGGCAGATTTTTCTCGATTGGGCGAGCAGGTGGCGATCGTGGAGGAGGCCGGGGCGGAGGTGTTGCATCTGGATGTGATGGACGGACACTTCGTTCCGAACATCAGTTTCGGACCGCCGGTTATTGCGGCCCTTCGCCCGCACACGTCGCTCTTCTTCGATACCCACTTGATGATCCAGGAGCCGCAGCGGTACGCGGAATCCTTCGTCAAGGCCGGGTGCGATCTGCTGACCTTCCATATCGAAGTCGCCGATGATCCGCAGCGGGTGGTCGAGCACATTCGGGGTCTGGGGGCGTCGGTGGGGATCTGCATCAACCCGTCCACGCCGGTCTCAGCCATCGAATCCGTTCTCGGCGATGTTGATCTTGTCCTGGTGATGAGCGTTTGGCCCGGGTTCGGCGGTCAGGCGTTCATGCCCGAAGTGCTGGATAAGATCACCGAGCTGCGACGCCGTGTCCGCGACGACCAACGCGTCGAGATCGATGGCGGGATTGATGCCAACACGGTCGCCGCAGCCGTGCGAGCCGGGGCGGACACGCTGGTGGCGGGAACGGCCATCTTCGGACAGAATGATCCCCGCGAGGCCATGCGTGAGTTGCGGGAGCGAAGCCTGGAGGCGCTGGGCAGCAACGCGTAGACTCGGCAGGGATCTAGGGGCGCTGTCACGTGCGGAAAGCCGGGTTGGGTGGTACGGTCTGGTACTCCAGGCCGTGGGGTTCTGACTGAATCCGCCACCGATCGCCACGGCCTGGAGTACCAGACCGTGCCACCCATCAACACACGCCTGACGAAGCACTAGGGACGACAGGACGAGTAGGCTCGGATCGGGTGAGGTTCAGTACATGACCGAAAGGCGTGACGTACCGGCTGGTGTTTGGGATCGCTGCACCCGGTGCGGGGAGATGGTCTACGAGAAGGAAGTCAAGGAAGCGCTCTACGTCTGTCCGGAGTGCGGGTTCCACCGCCGAATCGACGCCCGGACGCGCATCGAGCAACTCGCGGATCCCGATACGTTTGAAGAGTTCCTGGCCGATCTGGTGCCAACCGATCCGCTCAAGTTCAAGGACCGCATACCCTATCGGGAACGAATAAAGAACCTACAGCGCAAGACCGGCGAGCGCGAAGCCGTCCTGGTCGGGCGGGCGTTCATTCGCGGGCGGCCGGTGATCTTGGCGGTCATGAACCCGATGTTCATCATGGCTTCGATGGGATCGGTGGTTGGCGAGAAGATCACCGTCGCCGCCGAAATCGCAGCCGAGGAAAACGTGCCCCTGATCGTCGTGGCAGCCTCGGGTGGGGCACGCATGCAGGAGGGGATGGTTTCGCTGGTGCAGATGTCCAAGACGGCGGCGGCCATCGGCCGTCTGGACGACGCCGGCGGGCTGTACCTGGTCATCGCCACAGATCCGACCACGGCCGGTGTGGCCGCAAGTTTTGCGAGCCTGGGTGATGTCATTCTGGCAGAGCCCGAGGCGATGATCGGCTTCGCCGGACCACGCGTGATCGCCAACACCATCCGGGCGAAGCTACCGGACGGCTTTCAGACGTCTGAGTTCATGATCGAGCACGGATTCGTCGATCGAATCGTGCCGCGGAGCGAACTACGCACCAGCATCGCCCAGATCATCGACTATTGCGGCAAGTAGAGTCGTTGCCGAGCACGCGTCGCGAGCCGCGAGCTTCAACTCGGGCGGACGTTTCTCCGCGACGAACGTCCAATTCCGCCGGTTTCGGCCATCTTTGTCGCTTTCCGGCGGTGGCGGGAATACTGACCCTACACCGCCGCTGCCGGTTGACCAAGGCGATCAGATTGTGGGGCATCCCTCGTGTCACCTGGTCCGCGCGGACCAAAGTCCCCGGCTCGCTGCCGGAAAAGTGCGACAGTCGAGCTCAATACTGCCGGATCAGCCCTACCACGACGCCTTGAATCTCGACCCGGTCGGGCTGAATCGGCGGATAGGCCTTGTTAGCCGCCACCAGCTTGACCCGACGCCGTACCTTGTAGTACTTCTTGAGCGTGGCCTCCTCGCCATCGACCAGGGCCACCACCGTCTGGCCGTTGCGGGCCACGTTGCGCCGCTCGACCACCACGTAGTCGCCAGGTCGGATGCCGTCATCAATCATGCTGTCACCATCGACGCGCAGGACGAAGGTGTTGCCGCGGTTGGCGAATAGCGCCTCGAGATCGAGGAACTCCGGATTCTCGATCGCTTCGACCGGCAGGCCGGCCGCGATGCGCCCGACCAATGGCAAACAGGTGGGGCGACTATCCGGAAACTGGGCTCGCGGCGTAATCTCCAAAGAGCGTGCCTTGTGCGGCAGGTGCCGCAAGAGACCCTTGTCGACGAGGGCGCCGACGTGCTCGAACACGGTGACTTTGGTGATCCCCAGCTGGTCGGCGATTTCCTGCAACGTCGGCGAATAGCCAACCCTGACGCGGAAATCGCGAATGAAGGTGAGCACCTCCATCTGCCTCGGCGTCATCCGACGGCTTTCGTGATGTTTTGATCCGGTCGCCATATGCATCAACCTCCTCTTGTACACCGCTTCCAAACTGCATGTATCGGTATGCTGCGAACGCGCCTCCCACGCTGGCGCGCGGGCCACTCGTTCCCCTGTGAGACACCATCGCACCTACCGGGCTGGGAGACCATCGAAGTCGCCGTAGCCACTCCGCCACCGGACCAAGCCACGATAGTCCCACGTCGGTTGCACCTGACGATCGCGTGGCCCGTGGAGCCGCATCGGCGAACGCCTGCCAACCGGTGAATCGCCGGGCAACTCGAGCCCTCGGGCCGGCTACGGACCGGTGATTCGTCTCCTGATGACCACTGGCTGCACAAGAAGACCCCGGGGGCCACGCGGTCCGAAATTCGCCCCCGGGGCCAAAAACACACAACGGTGCGTCCCCGTTCCGATGATCGAAGGACCGTCGGGATGCTTGATTCACTCGAACACCGCCTCCCTGCCTGATCCGTCCAGCCGCCATACCCAGCCTGCGGTCGCCTCTCGCAGACCCCAGCTCCACCTGAGGCCGACTCTCTTCCCATCCGTTCGCTACCTGTTAGGTAATATAACCTAACAATCACCAAACGTCAAGCGATCGGGCGATTTTTCTTTTTGGGGGGTCTCATGGGGACACCGCGGCCAGTGGAACGCCACGCCGGTGGATTCGCTCTCCGGGCGAACGACCGGCCGCGAATCGCCCGTACCAGTGCTGGCAGGGGCCTCACCAAGCTTGATAGAATCGTTTAGAAGCTATCCCAAAACCCATTCCGAGCCGCGACCGTGAGGGAGCGGATGCCGAAAAACCGCTTGCTTACGCGCGCGGCTCGGTTCGGATCGCCTCCTCGATGGCGTTTTGGGATAGGCTCTAGTAGTAGTAATCATCGATTGGCCTGGCGCGCCATGCGAAAAGGACCGCGGCTGCGATCGGCCCAGCGACCGAACCCAATCGGAGCAGCAGGCCGCCGGATTCCGCTCGCCCGCCCCGGCAAATGCGCAGAATCATCCAGGATACTGGCAGACCGGAGAGCAACAGGATGGCGGAGATCTCGGGCACTTCCGAATAGAAATAGCCCTGAAGCCACAGGGTGAACAGGACGGTGGCGATGACTGGAGTCGCGCAACGCAGAACGCCCGAAGAACGGCCGAGGGCCGCCAGGAAGGCGAGCATTCCCAGCACTGCTGCCAGGGTGCCCGCAAGCAGCCCGAGAGAGGCACTGCCCGATAGCATCAGGACCGCGCTGCTCCCGACGCCCACCAGGGCGCAGGCTACCGTCGCGCCTGCCTCCGACCTTGCATCAGCCAGCCCGTCCATCACCAACCACAGCGTCGCGAAAGCGATCGCCGTGCCGACGAGCCACGCCGCCGCCACAGGCGTTGACCACGAATAATCCACCAGCGGCCTGAGGCTTAGTCCAACCACGGCGCCGATGAGCAAGACGCGTGGTACCCAGCGTAGTGCGCCGGCGACGGTTCCCGTGGCCGGGCGACGCGATGCTCGCCACACGCTCTGTTCCAGAAATCCGACACCGCAGGCCGCCGCCGCGAAGTAGGGGAAGTACTGCTTGACGTCGATGAGGGGGAATCGAGGATAACCGAGAAGGGTCACGTAGCCGACGATGCAACCTACCGCGACGGCGACCCCACCTGCCCAGGCACCGGAAGCGGGACGCTGCTCGTCCTGCCGGTGCGTTGAGATACGCCGGAAGGTAGCGGCACCAAGAATGATGCCCGCCAGGATCGCAGGCACAACGATGGCCAGGAGTATCGTTTGCAACATGGGTGCTACCGCCTTCGACCCACGGCCCGGGGCACGATCTCGCTAGGCCGACGGTCGCCTTGCACTCCGCCTGGCCCTGAGCTGGCCCGTGGGAGACAGGGGGCGGGAAGACCAGAGGGCGCCGGTCTCTCAACGCAAAAGCATAAAGGGGTAGCGTCTCGTCGCACGGGGATCGAGGCATCATCCGCGCCGCGCCCGTCAGGAAGCGGTTGCCGGCGACGCAGCCAAACCGGCGTATCTCCGCTCCCTAACGGTCGCGGCTCGGTTTCGCTCGCCCATCGTACCATGTGCGGCAGACGGCTAGTTACTGCTGCGTTCTCCTCTATGAAAGCCCTCGATGCTGAGGGTGATGCGCACCTCGTCGCTGAGCTTGTCAGGCCCGATCATGAAGTTCATGTCGAACTCGCTTCGCTTGATGGTGAAGGTGGACTCGAAGCCTGAAATCGTCCCGCCACGCTGGCCCGTGCCGGTGCCGACGTGGTGGACTTCCGCCTTGAGTGGGCGGGTCACGCCGTGCAGCGTGAACTGGCCGGAGACTTCGTAGCGATCCGTACCGAGTTTCTTGACGCTGTCACTCTTGAACGTAGCCACCGGAAACTGCTTGACGTCGAAGAAATCGGGCCCCTTGAGGTGCCGGTCGCGGTTGGAAGCCCCGGAGTCGATGCTTGCGGTCTTGATCTCGATGTTGAAGCTGCTCTTGCCGGCGTCGGCATCATCAATGGTGAAGCTGCCCGTCACCTCGTTGAATCGTGCGTAGACGTAGCTCACGCCCATGTGTTTGATACGGAAAAACACCGTCGAGTGGGTGTTGTCCACCTTGAACGACTCGGCGGCCTGCGTATGGGAAGCGGCGATTCCGCCGAACAATCCGATGACGACCATCGTCCATATCGATTTCAAGACCAGTCGAGAATCCATCGGATACTCCTTTTTCTGCTAGGTTGTACAACTGGGTTTCGTGGGGCCGCCGGTCCGCGCTTACGCCCCCTGCAACTCTCGCTATCACTTACGGAACGGGAATCAAGGTCACATCCACACCGTCAGTCGTTTCGCCCGCGATGACTTCCACGTCGGCGACCTCGGCGTCCTCGTACCCCGATGCGGAAAACTCGACCCGGTAGGTACCCGCAGCCAGGCCGGACAACGTGTAGGTGCCGTCGTCCTCGGTCGCGGTGCTGGTAATCTCGTCGTCGCCCTCGAACGCCGTAACCGAGACATCGCCCAGCGGATTGGTTTCCGGATCGCTCACCGTGCCGGCGATGCTACCGGCATCAACCAGCTCGATGAGTTTCATGGCCACCGACGGGCTAAACTTGAACTCCCGAATGGTGGACACGTCGTCGATTTGGCCTCCGGGGACGGGCTTGAACGCCTTGCTGAGATCGACATCCAGCAGCAGAACCGTTTCCTGGTCGGCCTCGATGGTGAAGGTGAAGTGCAGCTTGATCCCCGTCTGTTCACCGCTGGGAACCTCCAGGGGGAACACCCGGTCGTCGGTCAGGGTGATTTCACCCTCCGCAACGATCAGCCGCATCTGGGTGTAGGTACCGGCCGGGATGTCGGCTTCGACCAGCAGGTCGGTGCGGCCGTTCTGCAAGTCGAGCAGGTTTAATACGCGCTGCCCCTCGAAGATGACAATGAACGAGCCGTCGTCGTCACCGTCGTCATCGTCGCCGTCATCGTCATCGTCATCGGCGTTGTCGTTTCCCTCGTCACCGTTGTCATTCTCCTCGTCGCCTTCGTTATCGTTCCCCTCGTCGCCATTGTCGTTTTCGTTGTCGTCCCCGTTGTCGTTTTCGTTGCTGTTTGCGTTGTCGTTTTCATTGCCGTCCGTGTCGTTTCCGTCATCGTCCCCGATACGGACTTCGACGGAGGTGATCGTCACCAAGGCTTGCGAGATGAACTCGAATGGGAAAGGCTTATCCGTAACGACCACCCGGAGGGTGCCGGTCCCGCCGGACTGCCCGCTTCCGTCGGCGACACCATCCGACGGGGGACTGTCAGCCGGAGACGTGCAGCCGGCCAGCAAGAGTGTTGACACCAGGGCCAGGCCGCAAAACGATCCCGTCAATGTTCGTGCGTTCAGTTTCATTCTCCCGTTTCTCCGATTGCACTTCGCCGCGTATCCATACCAGATTCTCTGAGGCAAGGCCAGTGGGGCTAGGGACGCTTCGGAGCGGTGACGGCCGGCGTAGCACTATTCGGCTTTTGAGCGAGTGGATCTCAGGCTGCTCCAGATCGCAGAATGTCTAGGGCTGTTTCGCGATCAGCCTCGCTCGGGCGCAGCAAGCCGGCCCAGGCAGTGGCTGCTCTTGGTCACCGCCTGGGCCGTACTGGAGGACTGGCTTGAGAGCCAGTGGATGCTCGCTTGCCGAACGACATCTGGCCGGCCGCGTCTGACAACGAAGCCAAGCCAGCATCGCTCGGAGTTATTCTTCTTTCATCCGCTCCAAACAAAGCCCGGCCGGGAACTCCCCCCGTTTCCGGGGGGAGTTCAGGCCGAGTCAGAATCCAACCCTAATCCGCACAGATGGTCCAGGTGTACGGACCGGTGCTGGTGGCGTCCTGCAGAATCGGCGTCCAATAGTCGCCGGCCGGCAGGGCGTCGTAGTGCATGGTCCAGTTGCCGTCGTCGCACGTGACATTATCGAAGCTGGTGGCGAAGACGAACGTACCGGAGCAGGGGCATTCGGGATCAATGACGATGTACGCATTGCCGAACGGCGGAGACGTGCCGCAATACCCCATGTTCACCGTCGCACCATCGTCCAGCAGATTGAATGCGTGCCACACCTCGGGGAAGCCACCAGCCGCACAGGTCATGGTGGCCCCGGTGTTGTCACCGTTGTAGACCAGACACTCGCCAATGCTCAGATTGTCCACCGGGACATCTTCGCAGTTGTCGTTGACTGGACCCTCCGGAGCAGGAACGCAGACGCCGTCGTCGCAGATCTCGCCCTCGCCGCACGGCGGATCGCATTCGATCGGCTCACAGACCGCGCAGCTCTTCTGGGCTGCACTGGCGCAGATGCCGTCCCACGAAATATCGCAACAGAACGAGTCGGCCGCACAGATGGCCTCGCAGCACGCCACGTCATCGCAACCCGGAGTTCCATTGCCCAACGGATCACAGCAATCGCCGTTGCCCTCGCCACACGGGCCGCGGGCGCCCATACCGCCGGCAGGCGGCGTCGTGAAGTTGGCCCTGGCGGCCACCGCCTTCGCCTCAGCGGCCGAGAAGATCGTTCGTCCGTCCGAGTTCTCCTCCAACGCGACGCGCGCTTCCGCTGCCGTCGCCGTCATTGCCGAGACGAACGTTCGCTCGTCTGAGTTCCCCTCCACCGCAAACGCCGGTAGCGCGGTGCTACACAAAGCTACGATGGCCACAGCCCCAATCAGGGCTACTCCATTCCCACTACGATGAAATTGCATGAGACCTTCTCCTCCAGGACATGATTTCGATCAAACCGCACCGGGCCGGTTTACTTCTTCCGACCTTCTCCAT
>JADFPW010000094.1 GCA_022562105.1 Planctomycetota bacterium | reverse complement strand
GGGCGTTTCCTACGTTGCAATCACTGTTGGATCGCATGAACGATGACGCCGCATTGGCCCGGGCGACGGGACGTGAACAAGACGCCGATGACCAAGCCGAGATGGCCCTGCTGCTGGCCGAGGAGCTCATGGAGTGGGCCAACCTGCCCACGTCGGATGCCCCACCGGCGACGTTGTACGCCCTGCGGCTTCAACTGGCTGAAGCCCGCGTGCAGGTCGGGCGATTCGCCGAGGCCCGCGTGCTGTTCGAGCAGTGCATGGCGGAAGATGGCAGCGGTCATCCGGACGGCCAAGCCCGGGACTTGCGAGTGGTATTCGGACTGGGCGAGGCGCTGTACGGGCTCGGTGAGTTTGCCGATGCCCTGGATCTGTTTGCCCGGATTTTTCAGGAATCCTCGGTCAAGGATCGGCGATGGTGGCGCGCGTTGCTACGCAATCTCCAATGTCGAACCGAGTTGGGGCACGACGCCGCGGGTATCGTCTCGGCGATCCAGCAGCAGCGATTCCTGTATCCCCGAATGGGCGGCGATCACCTGCGCGGACAATTCGAAGCGCTACTCAAACACCATGAGTCGAAACTGTCCGCAACCCCACCGAAGTGATAGACTCGTCCACCTGGAGTGCGTCGTTCAACCTTCGTCCCAACGATCGTCGACCGCACGGACGGGCGGAAGCGAAGCGAGGTGAACATGCTCAACGCTCGAAAAGTCGATCCCGATCGGGCCATGGTCCTGATCATCGACTTGCAGACCAAACTGCTGCCGCAGATCGACGGCGCGACCGACGTGTTGGTGGCGTCGGGCCAGCTTATTCATGGCATGGCGATATTCGGCCTGCCTATGCTGGCTACGGAACAGTACCCCGAAGGCATCGGTCACACGCACGACTACATCGGTCGCCTGTTCAAGCAGTACGAAATCCCCCTGCTCGAGAAGATGGCGTTTAGCACCTGTTGCGAGCCGTCGGTCAAGGACCGCATCAATGAGATCGATCGGCCGCAGGTGGTGGTCGTGGGGATCGAGGCTCACGTCTGCGTGTTGCAGAGCACGCTGGATCTGCTGGCTATGGGGTGCGATGTTTTCGTCTGTGCGGACGCGGTGGGCTCGCGCCGCCGATTGGACTATGAACAAGGCCTGTCGCGCATGAAACAGGAAGGAGCCGTCATCACCAGCGTGGAGGCGGTTCTATTCGAGACCTGTCACCGAAGCGGGACCGAGCAGTTCAAGCGTTTGTTGAAGGTGGTCAAAGACCCAGGTCTTGGGGCGGCGATTCCCGTTGTGTAACTGCGTGGCCGATCGGATCACGAGAATGCTTGGGTGGCACGGTCTGGTACTCCAGGCCGTGGCGCTCGTCATCCGAGCCGCGACCGTGAGGGAGCGGTAGACAGCGAAAGACCGCTCCCTCACGGTCGCGGCTCGGATTGAGATCGGGTCGCGGAGACGCTTGGGCGAGCGAAAGGCTGGAACGTGCTCTGGGAAGATGACGAAATACTGGAGGATGACATTGTCGCTGAGGATCTCGACGACGATTCGACCGATCTGCTGCCCTGCCCGGCCTGCGGAGCGATGATCTACGAAGACAGTGACCAATGCCCACGGTGCGGCCAATGGATCACGCCGCTGGCTGGACACGCTCGGCGACGCGGTACGCTGTGGTGGGTGGGCGCTGGGTTGGCTCTTCTCGGCATACTGGCGTGGGCGGTCTTGTAAACGGCGAGCAATTCAAGGAAGCAGGACACCAAGGAGAACCCCCATGGCATTTCCGGAATCGAGAATGCGAAGGCTACGCCGCTCGCCAGGCCTGCGGCGTTTGGTCCGGGAGACGACGCTGAGCGTGGACGACGTGGTGGCCCCGCTGTTTGTGCGCAGCGGGACCGGTGTGCATAACGAGATCGCGTCTATGCCGGGCGTCGCCCAGATGTCGGTCGATCGGCTGACCGAGGCGTGTCGGGAACTCGAATCGCTGGGCGTGCCGGGCGTGATCCTGTTCGGCATTCCCGACAAGAAGGATGCGATCGGCAGCGACACGTGGAATCGCAGCGGGATCGTCCAACAAGCCGTCCGGGCGATCAAGGAGACCTGCGAGGAGCTTCTGGTCATCACCGACGTGTGTTTCTGCGAGTACACCGACCACGGCCATTGCGGCGTCATGGCACCGGATATCCACGGCCACCAGCGGCTGGACAACGACGCCACGCTGGTCAATCTCGGTAAGCAGGTCGTTTCGCACGCCGAAGCCGGTGCGGACATCGTCGCCCCCTCGGGAATGATCGACGGCATGGTGGGGGCGATCCGCGAGGCGTTGGACGATAGCGGCTACGACGACACCGCGATTCTGTCATACGCCGCCAAGTTTTCGAGCGGCTACTACGGTCCGTTCCGCGACGCGGCGGAGTCAGCCCCGGAGTTCGGCGACCGGACGGCCTATCAAATGGATCCCGCCAACGGCGACGAAGCGCTGCGCGAAGTCGCCCTGGATATCGAAGAGGGCGCCGACATGGTCATGGTCAAACCGGCGGTCAACACCCTGGACATCCTGTGGCGCATCAAGGAGAGTTTCGGCGTGCCCACGGCGGCGTACCACGTCAGTGGCGAGTATTCCATGCTCAAAGCCGCGGCTGCCAACGGGTGGCTCGACGAAAAGCGCTGCGCGTTGGAAACATTGACCGCCATCAAACGGGCCGGCGCCGACTTCATCCTGACCTACTACGCCAAGGATGTAGCGACATGGTTGGCGTGAACGATCGGCCGTCGTACCAAGGTCCATGTCGGAGTACAGTGTGACCCCGCAGGACACTCCCGAACCAACTCCTCCAACAACGGATAGTGGGTTTCGCTGTCTCAAGTGTAAGTACAACTTGACCGGGTTGACCGTTTCCATCTGTCCGGAATGCGGGTGCACGGTAGATTGGGCGCAGGTGGCGGAGCGCGTCCATCAGAAGCGACAACGGGGTTGGCGAGTTGTGGTGGGATGCCTGGCGTTTGGCGTTGGCGGTCCGGCGTTGATCGTGGCAGTCGCGTCGATTATGACGCCTGAACCATGGGCGGTCGCGTGCGGGGTCACGACGTTGACGACTGCGATGCTGATGTTTGCCTATTTTGAATTGGGCTCGCGCTGGCAGGCAGTGACTCCGCGGCATCGTTCGTTACTCAGATCGGCGTCTCTGTGGAGCGCCGTCGTGCAGATTGGAGGAGGGGTGGCCTGCGCCATCTGGTTGATGGACGCCAGCGTGCCGGCATGCCTATTGCTCTCGGCTCCGGGATTGAGTCTCTTGATTGTGCGATCCGCTCCACGTGAGCATGCCTAGATTCGGGCGTGACTTGGACTCAGCGAGCGGAGACGTGTTACCCGGAATCGCCGGTGCCCAGCCAGGGCATGAGCTTGCGGACGGCGGCGCCGGCTTGCTCGAAAGCGTCGCTGCCGGGTGGGCGAAGGTTGTGGCGGAACTCGCTGGATTCCTTCCGATAGGTATCCATCCATTCACGGGCAAACGAACCATCACGCACATCAGATAATATGCGCTTCATCGCGTCGCGCGTTTCCTTGCCAATCAGTTGTGGGCCGCGCGTCAGGTCGCCGTACTCAGCCGTGTTGGATATGCGCCGGCGCATGGCATCCACGCCGTGGGCGTAGATCAAATCGACGATCTGCTTGAGTTCGTGGACGCATTCGAGGTAGGCGAACTCCGGTTCGTAGCCCGCTTCGACCAACGTCTCGAATGCCGCCTGGGCTAGTGCGGTTACGCCACCGCACAGGATGGCCTGCTCGCCGAATAGATCCGTCTCGGTTTCGGATGCGAAGGTGGTGCGCACCACACCGGCCCGACCCGCTCCGAGGCCCGCCGCCCAGGCCAAGGCGATCTGCTCGGCCTTACCTGTCGCATCTTGATGAACCGCCAGCAGTGCGGGCATGCCCTTGCCCTCCTGGTACAGCGAGCGCAGAAGCGTCCCCGGCCCCTTCGGGGCGACCATGACCACGTCGATGTCCGCGGGCGGGGCGATGAAGCCGTATCGAATGTTGAATCCGTGGGCGAATCCTAACGCCGAGCCCGAACGTAGCCCGGGGGCGATTTGGCCGGCGTAAATGTCGGCGGCGGACTCATCAGGCAGGGTGATGATGATCAGATCGGCCTCGGCGGCGGCTTCGCGGATGGATCGCGGCTCGAAACCGTCCTCGACTGCCCGTGCGAATCCGGAACCGCCGCGGCGCTGGCCGATGTCAACCTGACAGCCGGACTCACGCAGGTTCAGGGCGTGTGCTCGGCCCTGATTGCCGTAGCCGATCAGGGCGATGCCCCGGTCGTTCAATGCATCGATGCGAACCTGATCGGGTGGATAAATGTGGATGGCCATTTCGGTGCTCCCACCATAACGCGCCGGCCCATGCCCTCATCAACCTTCGGTCGAAGTCGTGACCGGCGCCTTGACCACCGGTCGCGGCTCGTAGCCGACGTGGCATACCCTCCAGTAGTTGGATTCCTTGGCCAAGTCGATACGCAAGCGGACGCGTTGCCTTGAATCGTCCGGAGCCTGCGGATCGACCAGCGTCAGGATGACCTTGCGCAACTCGCTGGTTCCCGTACGGTTTGCTCGACCTCGCGGCAAGGTCGAGACCGCCATATCCGCCGTCATCGTCTCCAGGTTCACGTCCAGATCGTCCACGTAGTAGCTGACCACGGCTCCCCAATAGCGCACCACTCGATAGATACCTTCTTCCCGCGACTCGATGGAGCGTCGGCCTCCGAAACGCAGATCGATCTCCTGCGGAGCGCAAAGGGCTAGTTGGCGATCGATCGCTTCGCGACGCTCCTCCTGGTTGTTGCCCGCCCGCACGTCGTCCTTAATCGCTTGCAACAGGGCGTAGACGACTTGTTGCGGCGTCGCATTCTCGTCCAGCGTCAAGCCTGCATCGGTCACGGTGCGAACGGTCGCCGTCAGACTTCGGACCCGTTCGATTAGCGGATCCTCCTGGTCGCGGCCATTGCATGAGACCAGACTGACCAGCAGGGCTCCCGACGCACACCATCGTAACCACCGCTTGACGCCGGCGATCGGCGACCTGCTGGTCGCATCGCTACGGCCTATTGTGGCGGCGTCATACGTTCGCATCATGGTGCTAACTCCTAACCCAGCAGGGCTAACGCGTCTTGGACGGTTTGTCGGCGACTCTTCAACTCTTCCAGGCGTCCTCGCTCGGCCTCGACGATCTGCGGATCGGCCCGGCTGACGAACTTCTCGTTGCCCAGTTTGGATTCCTTGCCGGCGATCTGTTTCTGCAAACCCAGCAGATCCTTCTGATAGCGGGCCCGTTCCGCATCGTCGTCGCTGATGTCGTGGACCATGATCTGCAACGAGCCGATCAGGGCCGACGCTGCGTTCTTGGGTCGCGCAGCATCCGGGTCGATCGTCAGATTCTCCACGCCGGCCAGGTGCTGCACAATCCCCGCCTGGGCGCGGAGGGTGTCGACTTCCGCGGCCGGACACTTGATAGTCACCGTCACCCGCTCCTTGGGTGATACGCCGCACAGGCTGCGCAGGTTGCGCACGCCCGCGGTGGCCGCCTGCAAGGCCTCGAATACGCCGAGTATCTCGTCGTTGTCCAGCGCCGACCAGCCTTCTGCCGGCGGAAACTCAGCCGTGATCAGCAGATCGCCCATCGCAGGTTCGGCGAGCCCAGGCAAGGCTCGCTTCGGAGCGATGGCGTTCAACTGCTTCCACAACCGCTCGGTGATGAAGGGCATCACCGGATGCATGAGGCGCAGCGTCTGATCGAGGGCGAAGGCCAACACCTGCTTGGCTTCGGCTGCTTGCGAGCCGCCCGCAAGGCGGGCCTTGGTCAGCTCGATGTACCAATCGCACAGCGAGTTCCAGAAGAAGTCGCGCAGGGTCTTGACGATGGCCGCAAACTGATAGCGCACCAGCAGATCGTTGATCCGCCGACACGTCCGCGACAGCTCAGCCAGAATCCATCGATCCTCGACGGGCAGTTGTGCGAGTTCCAGTTTCTCACAACCGACGCCTTCCAGATTCATGAACGCAAAACGGGCGGCGTTCCATACCTTGTTGCAGAAGTTGCGACCGACCTCGAAGCGGTCGGATGTTTCACGGGCGACGCCGAGCAATTGCTTGGTATCATCGTCAGCCCACTGCGTGGCGAACTCCTTCTTGCAGCTTTCGCAGCGGGCTCGGGCGATCTCGGTGGGTTGTTTGTTGCGCGGCACCACCTTGGTCTGCGGCGTCAGGGCGCTGCAATGGGGGCAGCGGTAGTCCACGGGCATGCGGATGTCCTGCATCTCGGTGGCCAATTCGGTGATGGAATATCGCAGGGCGTCGGCCCCGTAGACCTCGATGATGTCCACCGGGTCCACGCCGTTGCCTTTGCTCTTGCTCATCGTCTCGCCGCGAGCGTCGAGGATTTTGGTGTGTATGTAGACATGCTCAAACGGCACGTCGCCCATGTTGTAAAGCCCACTGAGCACCATCCGCGCCACCCACAGCGTGATGATGTCCCGCGAGGTTATCACTACGCTGCCGGGATAGTAATAGTCCAGCCCTTTCGCTTTGGAGTCAGCATCATCCGGCCACCCAATAGTACTGTACGGCCACAACTGCGAGCTGAACCAGGTATCGAGAACGTCGGGATCCTGGACAAATCCTTCTCGTACTAACGCGGCCTCAATCTCGGGAAACCCAGGTGCAACACATACGTGGAGGAGCAGAGCGCCCGGGATCAGTTCAACCTGGAGCGCAACTGCCCTGCGTTCCGCCTCTGTCCAGTCTTTGAATTGAATGTCGGCCCAGTGGTGAGAGTCGATATTCTGCTGCGAGGGATCCAGACCGAACACTTGTCTTGTCCACACCGGAATGCGATGCCCCCACCACAATTGTCGGCTGATGCACCAGTCGCGCTTTTCGTTGAGCCAATCACGGTAGGTCTTGGTGTAGCGCTCGGGGAAGACCTTCACGCGACCGCTTTTCACGGCATCAATAGCCATCTGGGCAAGACCCGGCAGCATTTCGTCTGTACGCGCCTCGGCCCTCGCCTTCTCGATGTAGTCCTTGAAATACCCAGAATTAATTTTGGATGCTTCTTCTGGCGTAAGATCGCCCATGCGGACGAACCATTGGTCGCTCTCGTACTTTTGGATACGGGTCTTGCTACGGTCGCTGTGGCCGACTTCATACTCGTAGTCTTCGATCTTCTCGATCAAGTCCAGGGCTTCGAGATCGGCAACCACTTTCTTGCTGGCATCGTCGAAGGTCAAACCGGCGTATCTACCACCCTCTTCATTAATGCGCCCGTCGGGCGTCATGATGTTGATCGTGTCCAGCTGGTTGCGTTTACCGCAGTCATTGTCGTTCTGATCGTGGGCTGGCGTGACTTTCACGCATCCCGTGCCGAACTCCATATCAACTAGAATCGGGTCGCCGATGATGGGGATCTCGCGGTCCATCAGCGGCAGTCGGCACTTGCCGCCGATCAGATGTTTGTAACGTGGATCATCCGGATGCACCGCGACCGCCGTGTCGCCGAGCATGGTTTCCGGGCGCGTCGTGGCTACGACTAGGTGCGAAACCGCTCCCTCATCCGCCTGAGGCGGACGGCTTGGTTGGGAAGAATTAGAATCATCGACAATCGGATACCGAATATGCGTCAGCTTCCCCTTCACCCGCGCGTGATAGACCTCGTCATCGGACACCGCGGTCTGCAAGGCTGTATCCCAGTTGACCAGTCGCTTGCCGCGAAAGATCAAATCATCCTTAAACCATCGAAAGAACGTATGACGCACCGCCTTGGCGCAGCCTTCGTCGAGCGTGAAGCGCATGCGATCCCAATCGCAGGAGCAGCCCATCTGCTTGAGTTGGCTGACGATGCGAGTTTGGTATTGCTCCTTCCACTCCCAGATGCGACGGACCAGTTCCTCGCGACCCAGGTCGTGACGGGTCTTGCCTTCGGTGGCGAAGATGCGTTTCTCGACCACGGCTTGGGTGGCGATGCCGGCGTGGTCCGTACCCGGCTGCCACAGCGTGTTGTCGCCACGCATGCGATGGTAGCGAACTTGTATGTCCTGCAGCGTGTTGTTGATCGCGTGGCCCAGGTGCAACGCCCCGGTGACGTTGGGCAGGGGGATCATGACGACAAAGCGCTTGCCCGGAGGTCGATCGTCGGGCTGGGCACGGAACGCTCCGGAGGCCTCCCACTCGGCGTAGATTTCCCCCTCGACCGCTTTGGGGTCGTATCGCGTTTCGAGCTCGATGTTGCTCGACATGGTCGTCCTAGTCCGATCGTGAGCGCGTAAGGGTCGGGTGGCACGGTCTGGTACTCCAGGCCGTGGGGGCCTGAAGATCATGATCAGCGATCTCCACGCCCTGGAGTACCAGACCGTGCCACCCCGCCGTGTTTAGCGCCCCATCACGCCCTGGCTGCTACCAGGCCGTGCCACCCCATTGAAATCCGTACTGGTGCATTCCCAACGCGGACCGTCGGACCTTAATCGCCGGGTGGCTGCTGTCAATCGCCGGTTCCGCGCGTGCACCGACGAGTCACATTGGAATCGCCACCTTCGGAAAGCGAAGCGGGGGTCGGTTGGTGCCACTGGTGGCTTGCCCACCAGTGCTTGACTGCGAGCGGCTGCGACTGCAGGCTAGCGGGCTGTGGTTCGGGGTTCGGACAACCATACGGAGAGGAATCCATGCGATCAACAGCAATGAGCGTGCTTCTGGTCATTTTCTGCACTTCGATCGGGTTCGCAGAGGCGCCAGCCTCACCGGCGGATCGCAACTGGGGACAATGGCGAGGCCCGCAGGCCAACGGCGTCGCTCCGCACGGGAATCCGCCGATCCAGTGGAGCGAGTCCAAGAACGTTCGCTGGAAAGTCGAGCTACCCGGCTCGGGATTGGCGTCGCCGATTGTTTGGGGCGATCGAGTCTACATCCAAACGGTCATCAAGACCGACAAACAAGTTGAACCCGTCAAGAAGGCAGAATCGGAGGATCCCTCACCGCGTGGTCGGTTCGGCCGTCGATCCGAGCCGCCAACCCACGTTTACAAGTTCGTCGTCATGGCGTTGGATCGTCAAAGTGGCAAGACCGTCTGGTCGTATACGGTGCGCGAAGCGGTTCCGCACGAGGCGGGCCATCCCAGTGCCAGTCAAGCCTCCGGCTCACCGATCACCGACGGGCAGCACTTGTTCGCTCATTTCGGATCGCGCGGCCTGTACTGCTTTGATATGCAGGGCAAGCTGATCTGGGAGAAAGACCTCGGACAGATGACCACCCGTCACGGTTTCGGCGAGGGCAGTTCGCCGGCTTTGCACGGAGACACCATCGTCGTCAATTGGGACCACGAAGGCGACTCGTTCATCGTGGCTCTGGACAAGAACACCGGGGCAGAGCGATGGCGAAGGAGCCGCGACGAAGTGACCTCCTGGTCCACCCCGCTCATCGTGCAGCGGGATAAGGCCCCGCAGGTTATAGTCAGCGCTACCAACCAAGTCCGAGCCTACGATCTAGCCACCGGCGACGTCGTCTGGCAGTGCGGCGGGCTGGGGGCCAATTGTATTCCGTCGCCGGTGGCCGATGCCGGTCAGGTTTACGCCATGAGCGGGTATCGCAACGGCGCCCTGCTGGCCATCCGTTACCCCGGAGCCAAGGGGGACGTCACCGATTCGGCCGCGGTAGCCTGGAAAGTCACCCGTGGCACGCCATACGTGCCGTCGCCGGCGCTGTACGGTGAGACGCTGTACTTTCTGGAGAAAAACACCGCTATTCTATCCTGCTACAACACGCGAACCGGCAAGGCTTTCTACACCAACCAGCGCCTGGAAGGCATCAGTGGCGTTTACGCCTCGCCGGTGGCCGCCGCCGATCGTGTGTATATCGTCGGCCGCAACGGCACGGCCCAGGTTCTCAAGCACGGCCCGAAGTACGAGGTGTTGGCGACCAACAAACTGGACGACGAGTTCGACTCCTCGCCCGCCATCGCCGGCGACGAGCTCTACCTCCGCGGTCGGACGCACCTCTACTGCATCGCCCGCAAATAGACTGCGGCGCTGCGTCGTCACAGTTGCGGGCAGGGGCCGAAGCGGGCCAGGATGAAGCCCGTGTCGAGCGGGTCGATGACGCCGTCGGCGTTGACATCGTAGATTTCGTTCTCCGGCGTGACCTCGTGACCGAAACGACTCAGCACCGCGCCGATATCCAGCGGATCGACGAGGCCGTCGGTGTTCACGTCGCCGTCGCAGATGCCCTCGCAAATGTCCGGGATGCCGTTGTTGTTGATGTCGCCGACGGTCTGCTGCTGAACTTCGCACTCGTCGGGTAGCTGATTGTGGTTGCAATCCACCGTGCCGAAGACCACATAGGCTGCCCCGATGCTGGAAAACTCCCCGGTGTGCCGACTGGCTCCGACGATGATGTCGCCCAGGCCGTCGGCGTTCCAATCGCCGGCCGCCGAAACGCTCGAGCCGGTCCCATCGCGAATCCCATCCCCGTTCAATGTCGCCCCCAGACCTGCGGGCATGTCGATAACGTCGATGGTCGCATAGTCCACCAGTGCGGAATCGCCGTAGATCACGAAGGCGGCGCCGGCCCGGGCCTCGGCGATGTCGGCGTCGGGCGAGCCGAGGATCAGATCGTCGATGCCGTCCTGATCGAAGTCGCCCGCCGACGAAACCACCAGTGTATATGGAGTGGGCGAAAGCAGGACCAGCCCGTTCGAGCCGTCCAGTTCGTCCGCCAACAGCAAACCCAACGTTTCCAACTGCGAGCCACCCCAGATGACGTATCCCGCGACCTGGTCCGCGAACGGGTCGTTGCCCACGATAAGATCGTTCACCCCGTCGTCGTTGAGGTCGCCGGCGGACGCTACCGAGTAGCCGCTCCAATCGCCGGACTCGCCCGCGAAAGTGAAACCGGTCACCCCATCCATCAGCGATTCAACCTCGATGAAACCGGGCGAGCCGACGTCGGCGGCCCCGAACAGGACATACATCGCCCCGCTGCTGACCCCGTTGTGATCGGCCTGATCCGCTCCGATGATGAGATCGTCGATCCCGTCCCCGTTGACATCGCCCGCCGTCGCGACGGAGATCCCCAGTTGATCGTTGGGCGAAGCGCCCCGGATGACGAAGCCTGTCGCTCCGTCGAGATCAGCCGGCGAAATGACACCGTCCGCGCCTAGGTCGGCACTACCGAAAACCACGTAGGCGGCCCCGGAAAACGGTCCGTTGCTGTCTACCCAATGTCCGCCGATCACCAAATCGGCAATGCCGTCGTCGTTCAGGTCGCCGGCCCCGGACACGGACCGACCTACGAAGTCGTTCTCGACTAACCCCGTAAATACGAATCCGTTGGATCCGTCGAGGGACGCAGGATCCATCGACCCGCTCGCCCCCAGTTCGCTGGAACCGAAGACGATATATGCGAAGCCCGTCCGACCGCCGTCGCCGAGGATGGCTCGCGGGGCGCCGACGACGAGGTCGTCTGTACCGTCGTCATTGACGTCACCAACGCCGGCGACACTGATGCCCATGTTGTCATAGGCATCGACGCCCGGGAGCACGAAGCCGGTCGAGCCGTCCAGGTCCGCCAGGGCGATGGATGCCCCGTCCGGGAGCGACGGACCGCCGAACACGACATACGCCGCCCCGGTGGGAGACTCGTCGAACTCCGCACGCCACGCCCCGATCAGGATGTCATCGTATCCATCGTCATTGACATCGCCGGCCCGGGCGACGCTTGCTCCTGCGCCGTCGTACCGAGCGTGGCCCAGCAGCGATCGCCCACTCGCCTCCGACAACAGGTCGAAATCGAACATGGATTCGCACTCATCGGGAATCAGATTCACGTTGCAATCGGCGCTGATACCGGCCTGGATGTCACAGGAATCAGCCTGATCGTTCTCGTTGCAGTCCCTTTCGCATTCGTCGGGTACGCCGTTGCCCGTACAATCGACGCTGGTTCCCGAAGCCAAGTCGCACGAGTCGGCAATGCCGTTGGCGTTGCAATCCGGCTGGCAGGAATCGGGTACGCCGTCGGCGTCACAGTCCACATCCAGGCCGTCGGCCAGATCGCACTCGTCCGGCCGGCGGTTGAAGTTGCAGTCGTCGCTGACCTCGGAATCGAGGTCGCAACTGTCGGCCACTCCGTTGCCGTTACAATCGTCCTCGCATTCGTCCGGGGTGCCGTTGGCCGTGCAATCCGAACTCGTGCCGGCCAGTATGTCGCAACCGTCGCCGATCCCGTTCTCGTTGCAATCTTCGTCGCACTCATCGGGAACGTCGTTGGAGTCGCAGTCGTTGCTCGTTCCGGCGCTTAGATCGCAATCGTCGGGAATGGAGTTCCCGTTGCAGTCGGTGTCGCATTCGTCGGGGATGCCGTTGACGTTGCAGTCCAGACTTCCCGACTCCAGATCCAGGAAATCGGGTACGCCGTTCTCGTTGCAGTCCGGTTCGCATTCGTCGGGCAAGCCGTTGCCGTTCTGGTCCACGCTGGTTCCCCCGGCGAGGTCGCAATCGTCGGGAATCTGGTTGCCGTTGCAGTCCTGCAGGTACAGACCCCACTCGCAGAAATCCGGGATGTCGTTGTCGTTGCAATCAAGCGTGGTTCCGGCGGCCAGATCGCAATCGTCGGGGATGCCGTTGAAATTGCAGTCCGAGCTGATTCGCTGGGTCAGGTCGCAGTCGTCTGGCACTCCATTCAAGTTGCAATCGTCGCTGGTGCCCGCGGCGATGTCGTCGAGATCGAAGATCCCGTTGCCGTTGCAGTCCTGACACTCGTCGGGGATGCCAT
>JADFPW010000440.1 GCA_022562105.1 Planctomycetota bacterium | reverse complement strand
TGGTTGCGCCGGACGATGTGGCCACGCCGGGCAGCGAGAACTGCCCGGAGGGCGGCACCATATGTGAGACGACGGCTTTGTGTGACGGCGATCTCAACGGCGATGATCTTGTCGATCCGCTGGACCTGGGTGCGGTTTTGGCAAGGTTCGGCCTGGACGCTACGGATCCGGCCCTCTGTCAGTTCGACCTTAACTGCGATCAGCTGATCGATCCGCTTGACATGGGATACATTCTGGCCCGATTCGGAGTTTGCAACCCCGTGCCCGACTGCGAGCTGCCCTAGTTCGGGGTCCGGTACGACTAGCCTGTAGACGAAACCCGCCACGGCCCGCGGCCTCACCCGCCGCGGGCCGTGGTACTTGCCGGCGAGTGAGCAGGTCGCGGGGCACAACACCACGACCTGCTCACCATGAGTACCGGTTTGCGGCCGGCGAGGCGCGGGTGCTCGGTCGCACCTCGATTGCGGAATCATCCGAGCCGCGCCCGCAAGGAAGCGGTGGCCCGCGACGCTGCTATCCCATGGTATCTCTGCTCCCTCGCCCGCCGTCGGCGGACTACAGCTTGGCCCCACCCCTCGACCCCTTGGGCCCTCAACCGCTTGACCCCTTGACCCCTTGCCCCCTCGGCCCCTTCTCCCTCCTCCCCCCTCCCTCAGTCGCAAGGGCCGAAGCGGGCCAGGACGAAACCAGCATCCAACGGATCGACAAGACCGTCGCCGTTTTGGTCGGCGCTGTCGCAGCTCGGATCGCCCGTGCCCACGGGACAACCTAGCCGGGCCAGGACAAAACCAGTGTCCGATGGATCCACCGCTCCATCCCCGTTGGCGTCGCCTTCGCAGGGTTCGCACGGAAATGACGGCGGATCCTCATCCTCGGTCCAGGCGTCGATGAACTCGACCCAATCATCGCAGTCGATGTCGCCGTCGTTGTCGGTGTCCAGGAACAGGCAACCGACCGGCAACTCTTCATCTGGATCCGGGCCGGTGAAACAGGAGACGAAGATGTCGAAGTCGTCGAAATCCACGTCCCCATCCCGATCGACATCGCCCGGGCCGGGAAGGAACGCGAGACCACTCATGTTGGGGCAGCCCTTCTCGAATGGACAGAATCCGCCGACTTTGGTGGCTTCGCCTGTTTCAGGGTTCAGCGTGACCAGCACGGCGTAAGGGGGGGGGTGAACGGGTCATAGGCCGACGCATACAGCACGTCGCCAATGGGAGCCAGCGCCGATGAGAACTTCAAATTGGAGCCGAATGGTCCAACCTCAGTCGCCTGGCCCGTTTCAGGGTTGACCGTGTACAGTATCGATTCCAACGCCGGCGTGCCGACCAGATAGAGTGTCCCATCGGCAGCGAAAGCCAAACCATCATTGCTAGGGACTCCGGTGGGTCCGACAGCGGCGCCGGCCCCGGTTTGAGCATCGATAGTGACGAGCTGGTTCTTCACATTGTCGATGCCATAGAGCGTTCCATCCGGTGCAAATGCCAACCCTGAGACACCTTCAAAGGCGAAGGCGGCGACAACGTCTATCTCACCCGTATCCGGATTCACTTTGACCAGAGCATTGATGTCTCTGAACGAGGCAAAGAGCGTTCCATCAGGTCCGACGGCTAAGGCGCCGCCGCCCGGATTTAGGTCAAAATTAAACAGCCATACCGCATCTCCGGTATCGACATCGACTTCAAAAAGGGCGTCGAAGGAGCCTCCGTCCAGGCCGAGCATCCTCCCGGTCTTGACCCCGCCGCAGACGCTCAGGTTCAGCACGGCGGCCATGGTTATCAGCGTGTTCATGACTGCTCCTCCTTCGCAGGTTGTCGAATCGGCAAGTCGTTCATGGTCTCCTCCAGTCGCAGGCTGATGTTCCTCATCGTCTGTTCCTTCCTTTCCCACGGCCGAGCCGGCGCCGAGTAGTTCACCCACGCCCGCGTGGTCTCCGTTCCTGGCGCCGAGACTAGAGCAGTTTCACCGATCTCGTAGCGCGTTCGGCGCCTGTTAGGGTTGCGCCCTGGGCGTGTCCTGCGTAGATTCGTTCCCAGCCCCAGGATGGGGCTGGAAGGAGTCTATGGATGGCAACACCGTATTCGGAGATATAACCAAATGTTGTGGATCGTGACAGGATAGAAAAGCGGCGTACCCTTGGTGTTGAAACCGACACCGTATCGCCCACGCGGGCAAAGGAGTACGCCAGATGAACGGTAACACCCAATCGCTCACCGTGCCAGTGGCTGGCTCGGACGATGTTCTGACCGCTGTCCTTCGGGGCGGCGCTCAACAACTACTCACCCAGGCGGTCGAGGCGGAAGTGGCCTCCTGGATCGAGACGCACCAACACCTCGTAGGGGCCGACGGCCACCGCATGGTGGTTCGCAACGGCCACCTGCCCACACGCTCGATTCTCACCGCCCTCGGCGACGTTCTGGTCACCCAACCCCGGGTGCATGACCGCCGGCCGGCCGATGAGCTCGATGAAAACAGCAAGGCCGTCGAGCGGTTCCGATCCAAGATCCTCCCGCCTTATCTGCGGAAGACCAAGAGCATCGAGGAACTGATTCCCTGGCTCTACCTCAAGGGGGTGAGCACCGGCGATTTCACCGAAGCTCTCCAGGCCCTGCTCGGCCCGAACGCTTCGGGGCTGTCCGCTACGACGATCACCCGGTTGCTGAGCACCTGGCAGCAGGACTACGAGGGATGGAACAAGCGATCGCTTGAGGGCAGGAAGTACGTTTACGTCTGGGCGGACGGGGTTCATTTCAACATTCGGCT
>JADFPW010000093.1 GCA_022562105.1 Planctomycetota bacterium | reverse complement strand
AATCGACACGCAATTCGATATCCCCGAAGTCGTCGATCGTCGCGATGCTCTCGCCCTCGCCGTCGAAGCGGATCACTCCATCGGTGACCGTCCAGTGCTCAGCCATCTGCTTGTTGGCGACTTCTTGGGCTGCGGCGAGCTGTTCGTCGGACATGTCGGTGCGGGCCTTGACGTTGCTGACGACCCCCTGCCAACCGGCCAGCGTTTGTCCGTCGAAGAGAGCTTCCCCGCCACCGGGGCGTCGAATCGACGGCGTGGCGTCGGCCACCAAGTCGCCCATGGCGAATTGTATCCCGGCCAAGTAATGCCGCAAAACGGCGGGGTTCCAATAGATCTCCTCGCGGTGTCCCAGGGAGCAGTAGAACACCCGGCCCGCGCCGTAGGTCCGCACCCAGCTCACCGCAAAATCCCGGTCCGTCCGACGGATGCCGCTACGTCTGAGGTCCGTGCGATCGGCGTCCAGGCTGAGCAGGACACGCTGGCGTAGTCGCGAATAGGGGCTGCGAATCTGATAAATCTCGTCTGTGATCTGAAAGCTCGTCGCGCCGAATGGGGCACATAGCGGATGGTCCGGCTCCTCGACGATCACGGTCACCTCTTCATGCCACGGATGCCCGTTGAAGTATCCGCCCATGAGGTCGCCGTACTCCGACCACTTGTAGAAACAGTCGGCCGCAGCGTGGATGCCGATTAGCCCACCGCCGCCGGCCACGAAGTCGAGCAGGCTCTGTTTCCATCGCCTGGCCAATCGCCCAGCGTTGGACCGCGCCGCCGGCTCCAGTTCCTCGAAGTTCGACGGCGTGAACAGCTCTCCAGTGGTGTTAAGCATGCATACAGCATCAAACTGGATCAGACGCTGCGGCTCGAACACGGCAGGATCCTCGCTGTGGACGATCTCGAAGGCACCGGTTTTCTCGCCCAGTATTCTGAAGGCGTGTACGCCCGCGGCGATGGACTCGTGTCGGTAACCGCGGGTCAAGGTGAATACCAGCATCTTGCGCGGCTGGGCCGGCTGAGCGTAGGGTTTGCTCGGAACCGCCTCGTCGATACGGTTGGCTATCTCGCTCGACTGAGCGATTGCGGTGGGGGAGTGACCGGGCATGAAACCGATCGCGCCCATGAGCACGGTGCAGAAAGCGACCTTATGCATCGGGAGTACTCCGAAAGATCATGCCCCATTCGCGGCCTCACGATACGCGTTTCCACCATCAGGCGGATGCGATCACTGGGCCTGGGTCAGGACGACGGCGAAGTCAGAGCTGCAGAAACTCGCTCATGTGCTGGTCGTACATCTCTTGAGCTTTTGGGTCCGCAAGCGGGAGGCCAAGTTCATTGATCACCTTGGTGCCCATCCCCACCCACTCCTGCCAGCATCGCGTGCAGATCTTGGCGTACACCTGGGCGCCAAGATCGCCCTTGAATGGTGCTTCCTCCATTCGGCTTTCGGCTTGGCCGCATCGGCGACATTGGAATGTACCATCGCCCGACGTGGAACCGCTCGTGTCAGAATCACCGGCGACGGCCGTGTCCACCTCTGGAAGTTGCTGACCCAGTTCTAGTAGGGTCTTGGCCATGGCTTCTTTGGGCATGACATCGCCGCGTTCGGCGGCGACTACGTAGCCCTTCTTCAACGTGCCGATCGCGGCGGCCTCCTGACTCATTCGCACCTGGGCGGCGGCTAGCAGTTCGTAGGCCTTGGAGTACCGTCCATTGAGCTGAAGAACGCGTTCAAGGGAATCCGCAGCTTCTTCGGGCCGATTGGCCTCCAAGAGCGCCTTTCCCAGGCTGTAATGGCCCAGCTCGTTGTTCGGGTCGGCCTCAGCCATCGTTTGGAACCGAGTGATCTGTTCGTTGATGTCCACGCGTTATCATCCTTGCTACAGGGGTAGTCTTGCCGTTTCCACCGGGCGAGATCCGCAGCCCACATCGACCGGCATTATGGCGGCCTCGATGGTCTCTTGTCCACCGCGCTGGTGTCCCGTTTTCGCCAATCTCCGAAGCTAAGGCGACTCTCGGCCCGACCGACTGAACAGCGGCGATCCACCGCGACCATAAACCAACGACCTGCCAACAAAGAAGCGTTCAGCGCCTCGGTCGGGCGCTGAACGCTCTTCGGTGCTTGCTGCCGTCTGCCGGCGTCGATCGAACCGATCCGACTTCTCCGGATGATGTCTGCCAGCAGCCTGTGGATAAAGCTTGCAGGACGGACGAACCAATCCGTCAGGCGGGCGTCTTTCCGGCATGACCACCGACTGGAAAGTCGGTCCCACAATGAGCCCGGGTTTTCCGACGGACTACTCGGACTCGCCGCCGCCCTCTTCGAGCATCTTCCTCAGGTAGCTGTTCTCCCGTCTCGTCGCTTCCAGGTCGAACAGCATGTACTTGATGGACAAACGAAGAAAGTCGATGCTCTCTTGGAGGCTGTCCACCGTCTTCTTCAACTGCTTGTGGCGCTCCTTCGTCTGGTCGGCGAGCAACTGCAGTTTGGCCCGCTCACCATCGGGCAACGTTCCGATCTCGGCCACCAATTCAGAAAGCTTGCGCTGGAAAGTCTCTTCGTTCACGGTTTCCCTGCCCTTCCCTTCTCCGATCGGAGGCCTTCTGTTCTCCCCCGTAGTTCCAATCAAAGGCCTCTATCCCATATTAGCAGCTCCACTCGGAACGCTCCAGGCCGTCTGCCAGGAGTATCGGGCATGCGCCGTGCCAGAGGCGCTCCGATGGAACGTGATGTGCTCGAACACGGGAATGAGCGACGCTGTGACCACTGCCCGGCTACGGCAGGAGTCTGCGGCGATGGTTATCCGGACGCTGCGATCCTGATCCGGTTGTAACGACAAGTAGTCGACGTGCGACGCGTCCGCGATCGCGGCGGTCACCCGATGGTGATCCCGCCAACGCGCGATAACCCGGCATCACCCACTAGGAAACGACCGTTCCACTTACAACACGTGGGGCCCAAGGCAGGTGCACCCGATACGTCTTCCACCACAAGTGACGCCTCTCCACACGAACGTGCCCGCCCCGGGTGCAGACTGCGCCCGGCCCGCCACTCGACGAACGGCACCACGACTGCCACTCGTCCTACGAAAGGCGCATAAAGAGAGCCGGCTTCGACAACCGCAAGCGATTGTCGAAGCCGGCATCGGGGGACTGGAGGATACGGGAGTAGTCCTCTAGGACTTCGTCGTTCCGGACCTACTCGGTTCCGCTGCCTTTGCCCGAGGCGGCGACAACGCCGGTGGCCGCGGTTCCCTTGGCCGTGGGACGCTGAATCCGCTGAACCGGCGTCTTGCTCGGGTCGGTAGCCTTGGCCAGACTCTCACCGGCCAGCAACTTGTCGATCTTCTGGACGATTGAGTTCTTGAACGTAGGCTTGCGGAACCCGAACTGCACCGCCTCCACGTTTCCGGTCTTGCCAATCAGGAAGAGCGTGGGAAAGCTGGTCGCCTTAAATGGGGTTCCCGCACTCTTGGACGGGTCGAGAACCAGATCGAACGTGGCCCCGAGGGAGGCGAATTTATCCTTGACTTTCTCGGGCGTCGTGGCCCGGCGGCCTTGCTCGGTATCCAAGCTCACGGCTACGAACTCGATGTCCGGATTGTCCTTGTATTCTTCGTAGATCTCCTGAAGAACGGGAATCTGCTTCTTGCAGTAACCGCACCAGGAAGCCCAGAAGTCCAGCACCAGCACCTTGCCCTGGGGATTGCCGGTGTCGATCGGTCGCCCCGAAATGGCTATCAGTTGGACCGAGGGCGCCTTCTTGCCCACCAATTGCTCGGCCGGACGGGGCTTTCGCTTAGGCGGCGGCTTGCGCGCGGCCTGGCGCTGGATGGGAATGTCGATCGTCGGTTTCTGGTCGTCATTGGTGTGCAGCACCAGTTTGGTTCCCTTCAACGGCGGAAGGTAGTCGGCTGGGAACTGAACCTGGATGACGTAACGCTTGCCTTCCTGCCGTTCCGTGATCGTCGTCGTCACCGAGTCATCGTCCACCACTTCCGCCGAGGAAATGGTGACCGGGGTGTCGCCGTTGTTGATGAATGTAATGCTGTGGCTGCTCTCGATACTCTGAGCTTTCGGGATGGTGATACTCTTCTTGGTCAGCTCGAAGCGAGGCTTGACGCTGGCGTAGGCCTGAATTCTCAGCGTCGGCTGGCCGGTGACGTTGGTGGTGAGGCTGAACGCGGTCAGGTTGCGACCCTCAGCATAGGGGGGAGTACCGGTGATGATGAGCTCGAACTTCTTGCCCGCCTCGACCTCGATAAGCTCGGCTTTGAACTTACCCGACTGGGTGGGCTGCAATTCCAAGGTCAGCGGGTCGGCGAGGTTGTTGGTGATCTGGACCGTGCGGGTGAGCTCGGCGTTGTATTTGACGTTCCCGAACTGAACGCTCGACGGCGTCACATCGACCGGGGCTCGGGCAAGACCCGTCAAGTTCAGCACCGCCAACCTGTTGTTCGGATCGTTCGTGGTGACGGTCACCCGTTTGGTGAACTTCTTCTTGTTGCGACCCAGGTTTTTGGTCGTCAAGGTGCAGGGAATCTGGCCCGTCTCGCCGGGAGCGATCTCTTTCGTAAACGGCCCAGCCAGGGTGCAACCGCACGACGGCTTAACCTTGAGAATCTTGAGCACCTCGGTACCCGTGTTCTTGATCTCGAAGGTGTGGTTCATCTTGGGACCGGCCCAAAACTCGCCGAAGTCGAACGTGGACTCGTCACAATTAAAAACGGGACTACCGGCTTCGTCCGTCGTCGCCTCGTCCGTGGTCGTGGTGTCCGCGGCGGCGGCCCCCGCTGCCGTCTGGGCGACGGCCGTCGTCGCGGTCACCAGCCACAAGCCCAGGGCGCATGTCCCTGCGAGGCTAATCCGCCGCCATCCACTCCACCGGCTGGTCACGTTCGTCCTCCATTCTCCATTGTTCATCGTCGTCTCCTGCTGGTTTGCCAATTCTTCCGGTCGTCGAGAGCGACCCTGGAACCAACGACTTGCCGGTCCTGGATTCGCCCCCTCCCATACGGCCCGTCTCGGGCGGTACTTGGCACACACGCCGTTCTCGGCTGGCGTCAAGTTCATTGTGACCATAGGCACGCCCCCGACGGGCCACAAGCGTCCCCGTCCTGCTATTCGGCAGAAATCCTTGCTGAGTGCATCGCCAGGGCCGATTTCCCCCCAGCCAGTTACAGACGTGTTGCGCCCTTCGACCGGCGACGGCCGGCGAATCCCCATTGCCCGGCTGGGCGATGCCGCCTCCGCGATGGCCCGGCTGGGTTACGCCAACCGCCCCGATGCCTTGTCGGCCGATCACCGCTCACCCTAGAATGCGGGTCCGCTCGAACCCGCGACTATCCCTTCACCCAGCGGTTGGCGGCGGGTTGGGGATCACCGAACCATGCGCGCCTATAGGCTCAGCCAATTTGGTCTTGATCACCTGCACATGAAGTCATCGCCCCCGCCGACGCCGGGCGATGGGGAGGTGTTGATCCAGGTCAAGGCGATCAGCTTGAACCACCGAGACCTGATGGTGATCGACGGGCGCTACCATCCGAAGCTTCCCTTGCCGGCCGTGCCCATCAGCGATGGAGCCGGCGTCGTCGCCGCCGTCGGAGCCAATGTGGATCGAGTGGCCGTCGGCGATCGAATCGTGACCCATTTCGTCACCGATTGGATCGACGGTCCGTTCCGTGGGGAGTACCTCAAGACCTCGCTGGGAACGCCCGGGGCGGGTTTGGCGGCCGAACAGGTAGTTCTGCCGGCTCAGGCGGTGCTGCCGATCCCGGCCGGCTATTCGTTTGCTGAAGCAGCGACGCTCCCGATTGCCGCTCTGACGGCGTGGAGTGCGCTGGTCACCGAGGGCGGCATGAAGACGGGCCAGACTGTCCTCACCCTGGGCACCGGGGGCGTGTCCCTCTTCGCCCTGCAATTGGCTAAGGCGATGGGGATCCGGGTCATCATCACCAGTAGCGACGACGAGAAGCTGGTCCGGGCGAGCCGGTTGGGGGCGGACGAGACCATCAACTATCGAACGACGCCGGAGTGGGACCGGGTAGTGCTCGACCGGACCAACGGAGTCGGCGTGGATGTCGTGGTCGAGACCGGTGGCTCAGGAACGCTCGAGCGCTCGCTACGAGCCACACGCCCCGGCGGGACGATCGCATTCCTCGGGGCCATCACCGGGCTACGGAGTATGCTCAATGTCGCCCCAATCGTAATGAAGCGACTTCACGTGGCTGGGATCTACGTGGATTCGAAGCGGAACTTCGAGAAACTGAACCGGTTCCTGACCTCCCATCGGATCCAGCCGGTCATCGACCGAACCTTTTCCTTCGAGCAACTCCCGGGGGCGCTGCTGCACCTGCAAGCGGGAGCCCACTTCGGCAAGGTGGTGGTCGAGTACTAAGCCATGTCCTGGTCCGGTATCGCGTGGGGATGGACATCAACTGTGGACTCACCCGGATGTGCACGGGGGCATGGATCCGCCCCTCGTTATCCAACCATCGCGACGGGAAAGGCAAGAGACTCCGCTGACCGTACCGGCGGTTGGATGTGAGTCGCTCAATCGCGACGTGTCGCAGTCTAGAAATGGACAAGAGAAAACGGCGCCTCGACATCCGGTCGGTGCGCCGCTAGCTCTCAACATGCAATATGGACAGGATTGCCCGAGACAACCCCGTACCGCGAATCTGTCAACGGTCACGAGCCGCGTACAGTCCGCGACCCACTTTCGTCACCCCGGGCATCTCACGAAGCGCCATGGTTACCTGATTGCCCAGGCTCTTGCTCTTGGTCTTGTAGCCGACGGACTTGAGCCGGGCGGAAAGATCCTTGACCGCCACCGACCCGCTGGATCGGTTCAGAACCTTCATGATGCTGTCCTTGAGCGAACCGGGTCGGAAACCTTTGGCGGATCCCGGCTTGGGGCCCGGGCGCTTTCCCGGAGGACGCCCAGGACCGCGACGACCTGGAGGACGACCTGGAGGACGACCTGGACCACGACGGCCCGGAGGACGACCTGGCCCGCGCCGAACACCGCCCATGGCATTCAACGCCTGGGTGATGGCGGCCACTTCCCCCTCCAATGCCGCCTGCTGGTCCACGAGCTTGGCATGATACGCTCGCAGATCATCCACTAGCTTGGCAGCTCCCGCGCCCACCGCGGCAGCCTTCGTGTACTTTCGTTTCTTCCTGGGCATTTCAATACCTCCCCTATGAACACTTTTGGCCTGTTTCACACAGGCTACCCTATCCCACGCTCCCCCGAATACCGGACCCGGCTGGGGGCGTCAAGGGTTTCTCCAGAAAATATTCTCCATGGAAAACGCTCCTCGCTGTCGCGGACCTCGACGCTATTTGAGATTGTCGGGATTGAGCGCTGCCAATTCTTCCACGACAAACAATCCGTCCCTGCGAATCAGGGTATCGTCGAACCACACCTCGCCACCGCCGTTATCGGCGTCCTGGAGGCATACCATGTCCCAGTGAATGGCACTTCGGTTCCCGTTGTCCGCATCGTCCTCGTAGGCCGCTCCCGGCGTAAAATGAAAGCTGCCCGCGATCTTCTCATCAAAGAGGATATCCGACATAGGTCGCCTAATGTACGGATTGAACCCCAGAGCAAACTCGCCAATATAGCGAGCCCCGTCATCCGTGTCGAGTATTCGATTCAGGTGTTCGGAATCGGAACTATGGGCCTCCACCACCTTCCCCTTCTTGAAGACCAGGCGAATCCCGTCGTGAGTTACGCCTTGGTAGATCGTGGGGGCATTGAAACAGATTGTGCCGTTGACCGAATCGCGCACCGGGGCTGTGAAAACTTCACCATCGGGAATGTTGAGCTTACCATCGCAGCAGACTGACGGAATCCCGCGGATGGAGAACTCCAGCTCGGTCCCCGGGCCTACGATTCGAACGCGATCCGTGGCCTCCATGCGGGCCGCCAGGGGTTTCATCGCTCGAGCCATCCGCCCGTAATCCATCGTGCAAACGTCAAAATAGAAGTCCTCGAACTCCGCGCTGCTCATGCGGGCCTGCTGGGCCATCGACGGCGACGGATACCGCAAGACCACCCAGCGAGTCCGACGCACGCGGATTTCCCCATGCACCGGTCGCCACCAGATCTCCTGATACCGCTTCATGGCTTCATCCGGGACGTCGGACATCTCCGCGATGTTGTGACTTCCACGCACTCCGATATAGGCTTGGACGTTCCGCATTCTCTCAGCCTCGATGTCGGCGATGAGCTTGAGCTGCGCCTCGCTGCCGTGAATCAACAGGGATCGCAGAATCGCGTTGCTCTTGAGCGTGACCAGCGGATCCGCCCCCGCCTCGCGGACCACACGAATCAGCTCCAGGGTCATTTCATTCGGCACGTCGATGGACTCGATCAGAACCTTCTCGCCGGGTTGAAGCTCTGTCGAGTAGTTCACCAGCACTTCCGCCAGCCGGGTCATCCGTGGATCAGTCATGTGTGTTTCCAACTCCTCATTGGTTCGCCCAACTCGCCATCCTAGCAGCATGTCGAAGAACAAGGCCGCTACCGATTCGCCGATCCAACGTCGTCGCTCTCGGCCAACTAGTCGCCTTGCTACGGCCGGCGAGGCGCCAGCCGCTACTTGCAGCGCTCGACGGCCATGGCGATCGCTTCTCCACCGCCAATGCACAAGGTGGCCATGCCCACCTTGCCTCCGGTTCGGCGCAGGGCGTGTAGAAGCGTGATGACCAGGCGGGCTCCCGTGGCCCCAATCGGGTGGCCCATCGATACCGCGCCCCCGTGAATGTTGACCTTGTCCCGCGGAAGATCCAGCTCACGGATGGCCACCAGGGCCACCACGGAAAAGGCCTCGTTGATCTCGAACAGATCCACGTCCGAGAGCTTGAGACTCAGTTGATCAGAAAGCCGCCGCAGGGCGTGAATCGGTGCGATGGTGAACCACTCGGGCTCCAGGGCGGCGGCGGCGTAACCCATGATCCGACCATCAGGCTTGACGCCCAAGGCCGTCATCTTTTCGTGTGAGGCCGCGATGATTGCGGTCGCCCCGTCGGAGATACCCGACGCATTGCCGGCGGTGACTCGACCCTCGGGGCCGAACGCCGGACGAAGGGTTTTCAAGCGCTCCTCATCGAATCGGAACGGCTCCTCGTCGCGCTCGACAGTGACGGTTCTCTTTTTGCGGTCCTCGAACGCCACTGGTACGACGATGTCGTCAAAAAAGCCATCGTTCCAAGCTGCGATCGCTCGTTGATAGCTCTCGATGGCGAACGCGTCCTGATCTTTACGTGAAATGTCGTATTTGTCGGCGCATTGGTCGCCGCAGGTGCCCATGTGGACATCGTTGTAGACATCCCACAACCCATCCTGAACCATCGCGTCGATAATCGTGCCATGGTTCATTCGGTACCCGGTTCGTGCTTGGGGCAGCAAATAGGGCGCCCGAGACATGCTCTCCAGGCCCCCAGCCACCACCAAGTCGGCATCCCCACACTGGATCGCCTGGGCACCCACGACGATCGTCTTCATCGATGAGCCACACACCTTGTTGATCGTCGTGCAGCCCACGTCCGTGCCGATGCCAGCACCTAAGGATGCCTGTCGGGCGACGTTTTGGCCCAGGCCGGCGCCGATGACATTACCCATCAGCACCTCATCCACATCCGTCGGCTTGACGCCCGCCCGAGCCAATGCACCGCTGATAGCGATGCTCCCCAAACGCGGGGCCGGCACAGAGGCCAGCGATCCCCCAAAGATTCCGAAGGGCGTTCTCACCCCGCCTGCAAGATAAACGTTGCTTCGCACCGCGCACTCCTTCTCTGCGATTTCCACCCGCGGCCAGCGCGCTCCAACTCTGACGGGTTCCCGCCGGCGAGCCACTCATCGTGGCGACGGAAATCGTAACGCATGGTAGGGGTTTGCGCGGAATCTGACCACATCTTGGCGATCTGCTTGGGAATCCTCAGCGGGGGCGCGGGTCCCATGGGCAAACAAGTTTGCCCACGGGATTCGGCGACTCACGCGTAACGTCGGGTGGCACGGTCTGGTATTCCAGGCCGTGGAGTTTGCTGAAGACTGCCGTGTCTCACCCGCGGCCTGGAGTACCAAACCGCGCCACCCAACCCGCCCTTCCACGCATGACTGAGCATTAGCTGGGGAGCGGTGGTTTCGGGGTAGCTATGGACTCATAGACGGCGGCGTAGCCTTGGGCCATCGCTGTGGCGCTGAAGCGTTTCTCGGCGTTGGCCCGACAGGCGGCGGGGGAGATCGTCTCCACCTTCCCAACGGCCTGGGCGGCTTGCTCCACCGAGTCGACCACAAAGCCGGTTTCACCTTCGACGATGATCTCGGGCAACGCGCCAAATCTCGTGGCGATCAGCGGCGTGCCGCTGGCCTGGGCCTCCACCGCGACCAGTCCGAACGGCTCACACCAGCGAATGGGAAACAGCAGCGCCGCGGCCTTGCGGTAGAGCGGAGCCAGCTCCGCCTGCGACAACAGACCCACGTACTCGACCTGCTTGCCATCGATGTGTGGTTTGATCTCGGTGTCGAAGAAGTCCTGGTACTGCCCCTCAATCAGGCCGGCCATGACCAACCGTCGGCCAGCCCGCCGGGCGATGGCGATGGCAGTCTCCGGGCCTTTCTCCGGCGAAAGCCGACCGGCGAACAGGAGGTAGTCGTCCTTTTCTGACTCGAACGGAAAGTCTTCCAGCCGGATACCGTTGTGTACGGTGGCGACGTAGTTCAGCTCCGGCAGCAATTGTCGCTCCGCATCCGAGAGCGACACGAAGGGAAGATCGCGATAGGCCTGGAAGATCGGATGAGTCGCCCGAACCCAGGCCGCCCCGTGCAAGGTGGAAACCAACGGGCAGCCGATCAGCCGACCGTAGACCAAGGCGTGAACGTGCAGGTGCGAATGAACCACGTCGAACTCGCCTGCGGCCGCTCGCTCCATGCACGCAGCGATGTGCCGTTGTTCCCAGACCCGGGCATCGGGCGGGCCTTCGAGCAAGCCGGTGGTCGGGTCGTAGTGTTGCTTTCGACTCCGTTCCGGCTCCGGCCAGGTACACAGGGCGTGCGGGCAGGTCTCGACCACCTTCGCCCGACTCTGGGTGCCCCCGGCGGCGAACAGGGTGACGTCGTGGCCCAGGGTGACGAGTTCCTCGGTCAGGTTATAGGCGACCTGCTCCCACGGTCCGTAGCCGGTCGGCGGGAGGGGCCAATTGATTGGGGCCAGCATGGCGATACGCATCGGTTACCTCGTCGACGTCCGTTGTGGGACCAGTGCTGCAACCGGTCTATTGGATTCTCGTTAGTGAACCCCGTGCCGGCGCGTTAGGATCACGGAACGATCGCCCGTACGGACCGTCGCACGCCCGGCGCCGATTGCAAGGTCGGTGTCCGAGGGCCTGCTGTCAAGCGTGGATTCACCGCACCATGACCGACCTTGATTCCGTGGGAACCTGCTTCACCGGACGGTTCGGGAGTCAACCGACGGTGGTGGCCCGTGCCCCCGGACGGGTGAACCTCATCGGTGAACATACCGACTACACCGGCGGCCTGGTTCTGCCGTTCGCCATCGAACCCTGCGTTTGGGTGGCTGCGGCGGGGACGGCAGGCAATACGATGACCGCCTATTCCGAAGCGATGGATCACCCGATTGAGTTCTCGATCGATGGATCACCGACGACGAAGCCGGATCGATGGGGGAAATACGTTGACGGCGTGGTCGCCGAACTGCGGGCCGCGGGGATACGCGTCAGCGGCACGTCGCTCTGGATCGGGGGCGATCTCCCCATCGGCCGAGGGTTGGCCAGCTCGGCAGCTCTTTGCGTGGCCATAACTCAGGCACTGCTGCGACTCTATCGTCCGTCGGATGACCGCGACCAATTGGAGACCGGTCCCGCACCGTTGGCCACCCATCTGGCAGTGGCTCGCCTGGTCCAGCGTGTGGAACGTGACCATGTCGGCACGCCATGCGGCATCATGGACCCCTACGTCTGCCTGTTCGGAAAGCGGGATCACGCCTTGCTCCTCGATTGCCGTACCGACACCCATGAATACGTCCCGCTGACCCTGCCCGGATTCCGCTGGATGCTGATTGAAACGGGAATTGTACACCAACTCGCATCCGGCGCTTACGCCCAACGCGTGACTGAGTGCAACGCGGCCGCAGAAGCGATTGCCAAGGTCGCCCCAGGCGTGCGATCTCTACGCGACTTAACTCCGCAAACGCTCGAAGAATACGTCCCCCATCTGGATACGGTGCTGGCTCGACGGGTGCGGCACGTCGTTACCGAAAACGACCGCGTGCGCCAATCGGTAGCCGCGCTCCGCGACTCCGACGCGGATCGGTTGGGCGCCTGCCTCCTGCAAGGTCATCGCTCGTTGTGTGACCAATTCGAGGTCTCCACCCCGCAGATCGAAGAGCTCGTGCACGTCGTGTCGCGTGTGTCGGGCGTGGTCGGGGCACGTCTGGTTGGTGGCGGGTTCGGCGGGTCGCTTCTGGCTCTCGTCCGTCAGCAGAACGCGGCGGATCTTCGTACGACGTTAGACAAACTCCCCAGCCGCACCCATTTGCATGAGGGCGGTCTTCTCGAAGTATACCCCGCAGACGGAGCCGCCTCGTGGGCACTGTGAATTACCTTAGCCCGCATATTTCATGAGGCGACGTGAGCGTTGCCAGTCGGTGTAGTGTGCGACGATCGTCGGATTGGCGGTATGGTCCGCCGTCGGCGGCGCAGAAGGCCCCCTTTCCCCCACGGCGATTTCGGGTTGTGCCATAGTCAGATTGGAGTGAGGCGGCGCAGCAGAAGTGCGAACAGTGGCTGGTAGGGATGGTAGCTGCTGAGGTGGAAGACGATCCGCCGAACC
>JADFPW010000439.1 GCA_022562105.1 Planctomycetota bacterium | reverse complement strand
GTAGGGGATGCTCATCAAGAAGGCGCCGTACCCGCTGACCTCAGACAGGAACAACGGCGTTCCAGTGGCTGAGGCAGCGACGTCGTCCAAGCCGGCCTTGATAAACCCGACCTCCGCACCGATCCAGGTGCCGATGAGGGCCAGTGACGCGACCGGGGCGGCGGTGGAGTCCACGATGTAGGCCAATTTGGCCCGCGAGATGCGCAATCGATCGCAGATCGGCTGCATCGTCGGGCCGACCATCATGGTGTTGGCGTAGTCGTCGAAGAAGACCACCATCCCCGCAAACCAAGCAGCCAATTGGCCGCGGCGGGGCGACGATGCCCAGCGGGAAACCATATTGACCAGCGCCGCCGTGCCGCCGTTGGCAGCCAGCATCCCCACCATCCCGCCGATGGTCAGGGTGAACATGATCACCTTGACGTGGTCCACGTCGGCCAAGGCGCCGACCAGATACGTTTCGACGGCGATGCGCAAGCCGGCGATGAGGGTGTGACTATCGGCAAAGGCGCTGTCCGACGCCCTGAGCGGGACGAGCATGTATCCGCCGACCAGGACTCCGACCGCCAGAGACGGAATGACCTGCCGGGTCATGATGGCCAGGAGAATCGTGACCAGCGCGGGGGCTACCACCCAGAGGCCATAGTACTCCGCGGCCGCAGGCGGCGGCGCGACCGTGGCTGGAGCCGATTCGACGGCCTCGATGGTGGTGGTTTCGGTCTGGGCGGCGGAGCGATCGGTGAATACGCCCACCGCCGCCGTGCCCAACAACGCGAGTAGCGTGGCCGCAGTGATCGCCCGACGACGAGCGCGGCGTCGGTGAGGTTGCGCCGAAAGACGCGGTGTACCCAAGATTCGGCCTCCAGGTTCGGTCCCGATGGCTGCGGTTTATAGAACGCCCGTCGTATCACGTCAAATCGTGGGCCGCGTTTACCGCCGGTTGATTGTTCGCCTCTGCAAGACGATTCGCCTAGGGCGATCGGATATTCGTCGATCGGCGCTTGATCCGAGCTGCGCCCGTAAGGAAGCGGTTGGGTGCGACGTAGCCAATCGGGCGTACCCCCGCTCCCTCACGGTCGTGGCTCGGATCGGGTCGTCCATCGTATCATGTGTGATAGAGCACTAGCGATTCGATGTCGTGGGCGCGGTGCTTTTCGTGCGTCGGTTGTACTCTTCGAACGCTCGATCGCGATACCGGACGCCCTCGGTGATCTTGTGATGCTCGACGTAGAAGGCGGCGAAGTTCACCATCAACGCCACCCAGACGGCGAATTGATGGAGGAGGTGCAACTCGAGCTTCCACCACATGACCGTTGCCCCCGTCCCCACGGCCAAGATCAGGGCCAAGACGCCCACGGCCAGGCAAGCCGATACGCCCGTCTTTAGCCGGGTGACTTCCTGCCATGGCGTTCGATCCAGATGACCCAGCTCGACGGCCTGACGAGTCAACTTCTCGAGAATCACCAGGAACATCAGCGCCGTCACATGGGCTAAACAGGCCACCACGCCGCCAAAGACGGCCAGCCCGATATGCATATCCACGAACGCGCTGCCGTCCACGTAGAACCCGAGGACGACGGCGCCGATGAGCACCACCGCGTCGGCGAAGGCCATGGACGCAAATGCTCGACTCATGGGTGACGGTCCCGACCCACGCTGCGATCCCACCGGAGGGCGGCGAGTCGATGAGTGGATGCCGCCGAGTCGTCGCCGAAGGTGCCCTGCGTTCGATGGAAGTCCTTCATGGCGCCGATGCTATCATCCCGGTGGCCCATCGGGAAACACTCTGTTATTCGGGTCGGACCCATGGATTGCGATCCATGGGCTTGTGGCGTGTTTCATTGGCATTCGAGCATCGATAAACACTCAGGCCGTGCGGCGACCTCGGAAGCAGGTTAAGTAGAGCACCGCGCCGGCCGCGATCCAGGCCAGGCCTATGACAACAGCGCTGTGGTTCTCCGGATTGGCGTAAGCGCCGATCACGATGCCGAGCTCGCCGAGAACGAACAAGATCGGGACCACCGGATACCCGGGCACACGCATCGGACGAACCGCGGTGGGGCGGCGACGCCGAAGCACGAACAAGGCGATCCCGGTCAGCACGAAGAAGATCCCATCCACGAACACCACGCCGACCAGTAGTTTGCCCACCACGTCTTGCCCGGCGGCGATCAGCATGCCCAGCGAGATTACGCCCAGCAACAGGATGGCCCGAACCGGGGTTCCGAAACGCTCGCTGGCGGTGGCAAAGGACTTGAAGAACCGACCGTCCCTGGCCATGCCGTAAACAAGCCTCGGTCCGGCGAGCAATAGCGCATTGAGCACGCCGAATGCGGACAGCGCGACTGCAGCGGCGATCACTCGCCCTCCGCCGCCCGACCAGGCAGCGGCCACCGCATCCGCAGCGAGCGCCTCGCTGTCCACCACACCCTGGTAGCCGAGCAAGTGCAAGTAGGCCCAGTTCACCAGCAGATACACCAACACGACGACGATCACCCCGACCACGATGCCGCGTGGTACGTTGCGCTGCGCCTCGCGCACTTCACCGGCGACCCACAGCGCTTGTTGCCATCCACCGAACGCGAAGAAAGCCGGGACCAGAGCGGCGAAGATCACTCCGATCACACCGAACCGAGATGTCGCCGCTAACGAATGTTCCCCGGACGAACTGCCCGCCACATCCGCCTCCACGAACATGGCCAACAGGGCGACCACAAGAAGCGTGGCCACCTTGGCGCAGGCGGTGACGTTCTGGATGCCCGCACCCCACCTTACCCC
>JADFPW010000092.1 GCA_022562105.1 Planctomycetota bacterium | reverse complement strand
CGGTTCACGACGGGTAGCGATTATCCTGGGCGGGCTGACGTTTCTGACCATGCTGCCGGTGACCATGATGGTGCCGGTGCTCAAGGAAACGATCTCCGTCCGGTTCGCCGCCTCGCATTTCTGGACCGTCAGCTTCATGTGGATCAACATGGTGGGGGCAATTGTGGCCGCCCCCCTGCTCGGCCCGCTGACCGATCGATTCCGGCAGCGACGCACCACGTTGACCATCGCCCTGGTGATCAACGGAATCCTCATCTGGACGATGTCTCAGGCGACCTCGCTTCCGGTCATGCTGTCATTGCGCTTCTTGGAAGGCGCCTCCCACATTGTTGCCCTCTCGACCCTGATGGCCCTCGGAGCCGACTGGGCCGGCGACGGACGCCGGGGACGCATGATGGGATTGCTTGGCGCCGCCTTGATGTTGGGAACCAGTGTGGGGGCGCCGCTGGGAGGAATCCTGGGGAATGACCATCCCCTGAGGGTCTTCCACCTCGGGGCTGGCATTTCCGTGATCGCCGGTGTCTTAGCCTTTGGGCTGCTACGTCGGACGCTCCCGCGACCTCGGACAGCACGGCTCGGTGATTCTCTCAGGCTGTTGTCAGAATGCCCGGGTTTGCGAGTTGCGTACCTGTACGCCTTTATCGATCGACTCTGCGTCGGGGTGATCGTCTCCAGCTTTGTGCTCTTCCTGTCCGACCATCACCACCTCGCTCCCGCCCAGATAGGCCTCATGCTGGCGTGCTTCATGTTGCCGTTTGCCCTGCTGTGCTATCCCGTCGGTTGGATCACGGACCGGATCGGGCGGGCCGGCTCGATGTGCGTGGGAAGCCTGGGATTCGGCATCGTCTACGCCCTTTACGGAACTCTCGAGCTTAACGAGCTGCGCGTGATGATGGTCGTCTCCGGGGTGCTCAGTGCGATCATGTTTGCACCCAACCTGGCCATCTGTGCCGACTTAGCCCCGCCGGCGCGGCGAGCCGCTGCCTACGCCGGCTTCAATATGGCCGGTTCATTGGGGTTCATGGTCGGACCGCTCCTGGGCGGAATCGTGGCCGGTCCGCTGGCGACGGCCCTGAATTGGGAAACGCCCTATACCCTCCTATTCCCGGTAATCGGCGCGACCGAGGTTCTCTGCGCCGTGCTCACCATCCCCTGGCTGCTGAGGCTTCGGGCCTCGTCTGATCTGGGAACGCTTGGCCGAGCGTATCGCGCTCCAAAGTGCCCGGCGTGAAGCCGACCGAGCAGTCGGCACATGAGCGCCGTGCGCTGGCTAGTGCAGTGATTCATGCTGATGGCATCTTATCCGAGCCCGACCGTGAGGGAGTGGGGCAGAAAAGCCGCTCCCTTGCGGTCGCGGCTCGGTTAACAAGAACGGCGGTACTTATGAAACACTACCCTAGCCCGGTAGCAGGGCTCGCTGGCGGAAGTCGCGGAGGTCCCCGTCGTCCGATCCAGCCTGCTCGGCCATCATTGTCTGAAGGGTCGCGGCGATGCCGGTGGCATCGATTCCTACCTCCGCCAATTGACCGCCGCGCGAGCCATGTGCGATGAAACGATCCGCTGGGATGCCCAGACGCTGAAACGAACGGCAGACCAACCCGAGCTCACTGGCCCGCTCCAGGATCGCCGACCCGAATCCGCCACTGATCGAATGGTCCTCGACGGTGACCACCGGTCGTCCGGTCTCGACCGCCCGGCGGACCATCTCGGAATCCACGGGCTTGGCAAATCGGGCGTTGACCACCGAGACTTCGACGCCCTCCACCGCCAGCAGATCAGCCGCTTCCGTGGCCGCCACCGCGCACGACCCGTAGGCCAGAATGGTCGCGTCGTCGCCTTCGCGCAACGTTCGGGACACGCCAAGCTGGAACGGGTCGCCTCTCGACGTCTGCACCGGAACGTTGTCTCGCGGATAGCGAATAGCGGATGGTTGATCGAGCGACAACGCGTACTCGAGGGCCTGGTCCAGCTCCTGTTCGTCCATCGGAGCCATCAACACCATCCCCGGGAAACCTCTGAGGAAGGCGATATCCAGGAATCCGTGATGCACCGGCCCATCACCGCCGACCAGCCCGGCCCGGTCCAGACAAAACACCACCGGCAACCCTTGCAGCACGACCTCCTGAAAGACCTGGTCGAACGCCCGTTGAAGAAACGTCGAATAGATCGCCACCACCGGCCGCAGCCCCGCCTTGGCCATTCCGGCCGCCATGTCCACCGTGCAGCTCTCGGCGATGCCGCAGTCCCGGTATCGATCCGGGAAGCGTGCGGCAAAAATGTTCAGCCCGGTCCCGTCCGGCATCGCAGCCGTCAAGGCGAACACCCGCTCGTCCTTCTCCGCTCGGTTGATCAGCGTGTCGGCGAAGGCCCGGGTCCAACTCTTTCCCCCGCCAGCCTGTAGGGTCACCTTGCCGTCTTTGACCTCGAACGGTTTGGGGCTGTGGTATCGACCGGGCTCTTTCAAGGCCCACTCGCACCCACGTCCCTTGTCCGTGTGAACATGGAGCAACACCGGGTGCGGGACGTCCTTGAGAATCTCGAGCATCTCGATCAGGTGAATCAAATCGTGCCCATCGACCGGCCCGACGTACTGAAAGCCGAGCTGCTCGAAAATCTGGTGCGGAGCCAGCGTCGCCTTGATGCCTTCTTTCAGGTGATCCAGCGTGTCGAACACCGGCTTGCCCAACACCGGAAGCCGGTGCAACATCTCCCTAACGCGCTGCTTGATCCCCGAATAGGCCGTGCTGCCGCGCAACTTGGCCAGGCTGTGCGAGAACGCACCCTGCGTCGGGGCGATCCCCCAACTGTTGTCGTTGAGCACGACCAAGAGTTGCCGATCGAGCGTGCCGGCTTGGTTGAGCCCCTCGAACGCCACCCCGTTTACGATGCTCGCATCACCCACCAGGGCGACCGTGTGGGCGTCCCTGCCCAGCATCTGATCCCCGCGAGCCATTCCCACTGCGGTGGCGATGGCCGTGCCCGCATGACCCACGTCAAACAGGTCGTACGGACTCTCCTGGTGGGAAGGAAATCCACTGATGCCACCGTCGCATCGCAACGTCTCGAATCGGGCGTTGCGCCCGGTGAGCAGCTTGTGCGGATAGCATTGATGCCCAACGTCCCACAACAACCGATCCTGCGAGAAATCGAAAACGCGGTGCAGGGCGATGGTCAGCTCGGTCACGCCGAGGTTGCTGGTCAGGTGCCCGCCACGCTTGCCGACGACATGCAGGATACGCTCCCGAATCTCCTCGGCGAGATCCCCCAATTGGGCGACGGGTAGCTTCCGCATGTCCGCCGGCGTTTGGATCTTGTCCAGTAGTGACAAAGCTCAGCTCTTTCGTTCGATGACGAAGCGAGCGATCGTTCGCAACTCGTCCGCCTCCGGCCCCCAAGACTCCAGCGCCGCGATGGCCTGTTCCACCGATTCGTGGGCTTGGCGTCGGACCTCGACTGATCCTACGCAGCCCGGCCGCGTTTGTTTGTTGCCGCCCGCCCCGTCGGTCGGCTGGAGATCCGAGCCGACGCCGGCTTCGCGGGGGGCAACGTCCAATAAGTCATCGGCCACTTGAAACGCAATACCTAACTGGAGTCCGTAGCGCCCCAGAGATTCGACCGCACCCGCGGTTGCACACCCGCAAATGGCGCCGATGCGACAGGCCGCTGCCATCAGTCGTCCGGTCTTGCGACCCCGAATAGAGTCGAGGAGGTCTCTGTCCCGAGTATGTGGCGCTGTTTCAGTATCGTCAACCTGACCGCCAATCATCCCTGCCCATCCGCACGCTTGGGCCAACTCCAGCACCGTTCGGCGGCTCCGCTCGGGAGATGTCGGATCGGACGCCAGGAGTTCGAATGCCAGCGTTAGCAGCGCATCGCCGGCCAGTACCGCCATCCCCTCGCCGAATCGCACATGGTTGGACGGTTGGCCTCGGCGTCTGGCATCGTCATCCATGGACGGCAGATCGTCGTGGATCAGCGAGAATGCATGGACGCACTCAATCGCCGCCGCTGCGGACAGGGCGTCTTGCTCTTGCCCGCCGACGAGTCGGCAGCACGTGCAGGTCAGATACGGGCGAAGTCGTTTGCCCGGGGCCAGGGCCGTGTAGCGCATGGCCTCGGCCAGCTTCGCCGGAACATCCCGACCGGAACCCGGTCGAAGTAGGCGCTCGAGTTCAGCGTCGAACCGCTGACTCCATAGCTCCAGTGTGGTTTCGACCCTCTCCAACGGGTTCAGTTTGGCACTCACCGTCTTGATGGTTCTCTCGCTCTAGCAAGGGGCAACTTGGCGAATTGTCTATTGTAGGGCTTTTGCAGCCCGTGACACAAGCTGACGTGGTCGGTTTGTATCCCCCCCCCGCCTCCGCCCACGGATGGCAATCCGTGGGTCGCTGAGTTTCCGTCTGGACGACGTTGCGGCCAACCCCTCGCGGCGCTAGTTGTGATAGACCCGTCCGCCCGAGGTGGGGCGCCGAACGCGGGTCGGTCGATCAATTCGGCGGTCGCCCGGGACGCCTACCCCCTCTCGAGTTGGATCGCCCGCGACCCCGCCCGCGATTGCCATTGTCTTCGTCCTCGTCCGGCTCGGCGATGTCGAATTTGTCGATGTGAGCCACCTCGAGCTTGGTGATTTCCAGCGGACTGTAGGCCACCAGTGCCAGGGGAAAGTCGATGGCCGCGTCGAGTCGATTCTGTTGGGGGCGAGGATATCGCCCCGTGCAGACGCCATCGACGTAGATCGCCAGCTCATCGCCCAGCAGTGCGACCAACTCGTGTGTACTTCCGTCGCTTACACGGCCTAGCACTTCAATTCCGGTTTCATTTCTTGAGGAATCCAGCAGGGCAAACCCAGCCCAGCCGTCACCCTCGGATCGCACGGTGCAACGAACAGCCAGGGGCAGCTTCTCATACATTCTGATGCCTAGGTAGGCGCCGCCGAACCCGTCTTCCGGAGGTCGACCATGCACTGAGCCACCGTGGGCCCCCCAGTCATCGAGGGTGGCCCCTACGCCGCAATAGTGCTTGGACAGCGAATCGGTGGGCACCGTCCGCCAATCGGAGATCGCTTCAAACGCTCCCACTTCGTTGACCGGTGGGTCGAAGGTACTGGCTTCGATGGCCTCGGCCAGATCAACTTCCACCTTTTCACCCGGATCCGGCTTGAGGTCCATCACGTACCGTCGCTTCATCCACTCGACCCACTCCTTCTCGAAGGTCTCGACCGCCCCCTCTTCCGGGATGCCCAGCGCCTCCGAGAGGGCCTGATCGTGGTTCTTCTGCTCAGCGAGCGCGCTCAGGAAGGTGTACATAGCCTCGGGGCCGGCCTCGAACAGATAGGTGACCACCGCGGCTGATTGATGATAGAAGAGGGTGATGCGACTGCTGGGATAGCCCTCCTGCTCGAACAGATCGCGCAAACGAAAATGCTCGCCGGCTACGACGGCCCGGGCGAGTCGGGCTGCTTCCAGATAGTGCTTTCGCATCTGGGCCATACGTTCGGCCACCGCTTCGTGCAACCACTGAGGCGTGTCTTGGCCGCCGAAGAACTCATTGATCATCACGTGGGTCAGTTCATGCGGAAGGATGCCGTCGATGGCGTATTTGTACATGACTGTTTCGCCGCGCCCGCGCTCGCCTTCCTCCTTGATCTCGGTCAGATGGTAGATCATGACCTTGGAAGTTCGCCCGTGGAGCCGGTTGCCGAACGTCACGCCGGCTGAGGACGCCGGAGCTCCGCCGACGCTGACATACTCATCGTGGGTGGGGTAGACGAGCACGGGAACACGGAATCCCCAGGCTCGCCCGCCGAACAACACGTTGGACATGAACTCCAGATAGACCTCGCACCGCTTGCCGACGACCTCGGCCAACTTCTCATTGGTCGCGTAGGTGTCGAAGTGCTTGCTCGCATAATGAAACGGCGGGCGACCCTGATCGTCCCAATCGGTGCTCTCAACCTCTTCCACGGAATCCCAGTCGATTTCTTCGAGTTCGTATTTGAACGACTCCTTGAACGCAGCGCCCTCAATAATCCCACGCTCCACCGCAGCTATGTCCTCGCGTTCCGCGGCTTGCCGCCGCAACAGTATCAGCGCCCGCCGGGCGAGGTTGCGTTCCTCGTCGTTCCGCGTGATCCGGACCACATCATCCCAGACCGACTCCGCGTCCTCCCACCGCTCGGCCGATTCATAAGTCTTCCCCAGAAGAACGCGGGCCGCCGTGTGGCCGGGATGGACCTCCAGCTCTTCTGATAGAATCGCAATCGCCCGATCCCAATCCTGGGCGTCGATGGCCGCCACGGCGTTGGCATACTCGGTCGCCAGGGCCGCATCGGAGCGGCCTAGGAAGAGCAAGGCTCCCCCGAAGACCAACAGTCTGAATGAAAAGGTCCTACACATGGGAACGCTCCTTTCGCTTGCTGGCGAGTTGCCGCATTTGTTTCAGGCGACCCAAACGCTCTTCGTATATTTTGTGGAGATTTCGCAAGGCGGCGGGGTATCGCTGGACCTTCTCCAGCAGGTACTCGGTGAGCTGTACCGTAGGTTCCGTCTGCGTGCGAAAATCCTCGCAAAGCTCCCGCCACTGTTCGCGGCCGGCGGTGGTAAGACGCCCGGTCGCCCGATCGAAGGCCGGCGTGGTGTTCTCCGGATTGGCCGCCAGAGCTCGCTGAAAGAGTTGTTCGATCACTTCGAGCATCAGCTCGGTTTCCGTGCGTACCATGTTCAATTCGTAAGCGTCGGCGTAGCCGGGCAGTACCGCCTGCACCCGGTAGAGCGAATTCTCGACATCCTTGAGGTCGTCCAGGTAGGGCAGGGCCCGAGTGGCCTTTCCCGTGCGGTCAGGGTCATCCAGCGCTCGAAGGGTATCCGCGAGTGACTGATTGAGAGTACGGGCGAATGCTTGGACGCTGGCCTTCTCGCTGAGCAGGATCTGGTCGCAGTACTCCTCGAGCGCCGCTCGCATCATGCTGGCAGCGGCCAGCGCTCCCGGTTTCTTACCGGCCACGAGCATCTCGTCGTCCAGGAAGAAACGGGCCCGCTTGGAGCCGATCAAACGCAGGTCGTAATCCGGATTGTCCGCAAAGATCTGCAGGTGAGCGTCGGCCCGCATCTTGTCTTTCGGCTCACCATGCTCGGCGGCGAAATCCAAATGTTTCCTGGCCTCGGCAAAATGCCCCAGGCGCTGGTGAGCTTCTATGAGCAACCAGCGAATCAGCATCTGGTTGGTACGGTTGCCCCGCGGATTCACCAGAGGCGTGAGGCGTTCAATCACCGGCCCCCACTGTCCAAGAGAGTAGAGGGCTCGGGAGTCCAGAATCTGTTGCACCTCGCTGGGAAGCTGGTCAAACCCGGCCCCGAGGCTGGTGGGATCGCTATCCGGCGTGATGATCTGCTCGATGTTCTTCAAGCGGTACTTGCGCTCGCCGTGCACGGTCCGCAGGCGAAGCATGGTCTTGGTTCGAAGGACGATCTCACCGTCAATGACCGTCCCATCTTTCAGGACGATGGTGACCACGGAACCGGCATGGGCCCTCGACGCGTTGGCCAACACCAGTCCAACGGTCACCAGGCACAAGAATAGCCTTGAGGTTCGCCTCCGCCACAGATCATTCTTGCCGTAAGACGGATTCGTCCGGACGCCGGCGGTGCTATTTGACATGGGTTTGACCTTCCTCATTGCAATTCGTTCTCGTCGTTCCACCACCGACAGCAAGTTCGCGGGCTCAGATCAGCCTTGGAACGGGCCTTGGTTCCTAGCGACTGGCCCACCCCTCGGGTCGTTCGCGTTCGTGGACCATGGCGGTCAACAGCGTGTTCATCGCCACCTTGCGGGCATCCGAGGGCATCGGTCCTCGGCACTCCGGAAACAGTACATAGCCGAGCCCGGACACCACATCGTGATGGCTCACCACGCCCACCAGGGCGTCGTCGAGTACCAGGGCCCGGAGATCACATGGGCCGTAATCGCTGAACTCCGTCCTCAAAGCCTTCCGCAAGTGCGACTTGCGAATGTCAAACCCCTGCGTCCCGGGTATTTCCCCAGTGTGTATCGGGTGAGAATGACGTAGTCGTTGCAGGGTGATCGCCGGGTCCACCTTGAGCAGATCGGCTTCGAGCTGCTGGGCCCAATCCTGGCGACCGGAAACCACGTCGGCAAACAGGAAGCCGCCACTCTGGATATGCTCTTGTAGGCGCATGCGCACGTCGGAGTCCATCGGCGCCGGTCCGGTCACCGAAAGCCACATCATGGTCGGGCGTCGCCCGCTGACAGGGTCCGAGGCATTGTGAACCTTCACCCGGTAATTGGCTTGCATGAGCCGGTCCAACCCGGCAATGGCATCCGGATAGGCGGGCGTCGACGACCCTGTTTCCAAGTGGGCCACCGAGACTTCGCGGTCCGGCTTGGCCCCAATCTCATAGGTCGATGGCGAAAGCGAATCTCTCAAGCGTTCTCCACCGGTCGAGCGGGCCAATACGTTATCCACGAAGCGGAATCGGTCCGCCTGGGCGTCGGTCTGGTTCAGATGCCAACTGCATGACCAGCTCTCGCTCGGCAGATAGAGGAAGTGGTGGAATCCGTTGCTCAGAACCTGCATATCCGAGACGCTGCGCACTCGATGCGGTGAGATGAACACTTCATCATCGGACGGCAGATCCCGAAGCTCGTACTCCGGAAAGACGGTCTTCAATCCGGAAGCGAACTGCTCGGCCAGCAATGGCTCTTGGGGATCGAGGTCCACGATGATCACCCCGCCACCGAAACAGTAGGTGCGCAGCTTCTTCCATTGCTCAGGCGTCCACTCGATCGGGCCGGCTATCTTCAGCAGCATCATGGGCACGCGCAACAGGTCGCGAATCGGCGTGTCGATGGTGGAACGCTTCCAACTGAACGGCGTCTTGCGTTGGGCCATCATGAATCGCATGAGGTGATGTGCGTCTGCGCTGTGCTCGAGCCGGGGATCGTCTCCGACGGTGATTCGCTGAAGTACGGCTGGCGACGCTCCGGCGGTGAGGGTTCGCAGAGCCAGGGCCGTCAAGTAGACGTCCCCGGCAAAGAAGCCCGATCCCTGATCGAACTGCTCGGCCATCGCCTCGCCTTGCCTGATGAAGTGGTTCTTGTCATTGAACCGGGAGATTCCGGTGGCGGCACCGAGTCGCTGCATGGCCAGGCCGACCAGAAATGGATTGCTGCCCGCATCCGGGTCCAGCGTTAGAGCCCCCACATCCGTCGAAGACCTGTAGAACTCGCCGTAGTTGCGGTCCATCCAGGACAGCGCTCGGAGGATTCCCTTGTTCAGCGAGCGATTGGCCAGGTAATTGCGGCAGTTCTTACCCAACGCCCCATACCCGAGATCCAAGGCGGTCAACATGCTGGTGATGCCGGATGCGGTGCGCTGGACCGTGGTGGCCTCGCCCAGTCCGCCATAACGATCCATCTTGTTGCGGAAGCCTCCGTCCGTCGCTTGGGCGTCCACACAGTATTTGGTCGCATTCAACCATACCCGCCGATCACAGGTGAACCCCGCGAAGTGCGCCTCGCGCAGCGCCAGGATGGCCTGCTCGGTCACGTCATTCTGAGAGCGAAGCAGGTGGGCATCGGGATCGTCCTCATCAGGACTACGCTCCGCCCAGCCGCCGTCGTCCATCTGTGCATCGGTCAGCCATCGCACGTCGCCAGCCAGGGTCCGGCGATAGTCGCGCGGCTCGGGCGAGCGGGCCAGGGCGTGCAGCCGGGCAGCCACCGCCAACGTCTGGGTGAGTTCCGGCGGCTGGTCGGCGGTTTCCTTGATGGTCAGATTCGCCAGCCACCGTCGGGCCCGCTGGATACTATCCTCCAACGTCAAACGAGTACGTTCTTGAGCCGCATCCTCGTGCGTCTCATTCTTGGGAAGCTCGGTCAGGGCTTGAAGAACCATCGAGGTGGTGATCGACTTCTGGTTGGGATCCCCGTTGCCCCACGAGTAGTCCTCCGGATTCTGAGACCGCCACAAGGCCGACGCGGATCGTTGCAACACCAACTGGTAGGTGCCCGCCAGCGGGCTACTGAGCGGAATATACCGAACCGGGACCGGCATCTCCGGTTCGTGGCCGGCGACGAGCTCCTCGTCGATCTCGCGGAAGCTCATCCAGCGGAAGAACATGCCCTCTCGTGCGTTCTGCGGAATCTCTATCGCAATCCACGCACCGCCCGTCTGGCGCTCAAACTCCGGAAGCTTCACCTTGCCTCGAGTGTAGAGTTCGAAGTGTGGCGACTCAACCGAGTGTGGTCCGTCGTACGGCGGGGGCGTCCACGTTATCGGGACGCCAATCAACTCACCGTCCGCCCAGATGGCTGGGGTGGTGGTCTCAACCGGACGTTGCTCCCGAGCATCGCCCGGGAATCCCATATCAAAAACATACTCGTAAGTTCGCCCCGGCCTGAGCTTGCCGTCCAGCCGAAACCGAACCGTCGCCTGCGTATCCCGACCACGTAAGTTCTGCAGATTGACGACCAACCCCCTGCCGTTGTAGAAAACGCGGACCAGATTATCCTTCCGCACCACGCTGTGGGCCGTGGAGGTCCGGACCACCACCTGCCCGAAGTCGTGCTCGCCTTCGAATTCGTAGTAGATCTCCTGTTCCGTAAGACTTTCTCTCACCGTGGCTTCGGCGAATGGAAGGTCGAACACGCCGACCGCCACCAGGTTCGGGCCGCCTGAGGCTGGGATCGCGGCACTAGCCAGGACTAAAGCGGCCCATGCCAAGTGCTCTCGATGCCGGCATCGCCTTCGATGAGGGATCGCCCAATTCGTTCCATTTGCTCGCAAGACGGCCTTCTTCGTTGCCACCATTATCAGGGTCTCCATTTGCCGGGCTGGCGGCAGACGCAGCGCCGCCCCAGGGAGAGGGGGCCCGCCAAGCTTCCGTTCATGCTGTATTGTACCGCCAACAGTGTGGCGGGGCTACCGGGGAAGGCTTCCCTGGAGCGTCGAAACCTGTTTGGACTCGGCGGTCACCATGGCGAGCATGTGCCGACGACCACCTGAGGCCGCTATAGGGCGCCCCGGGCCAGATCCTCCTGATCCAGGACGGAAAACTGGGCTTCGCGCAGCACCTTGACGGCCAGCTCGTTGTCGTCGGCGTGTACCGCAATGGCTGCATTCCCACGCGGTCGGACGAGCAGGGGGTAAGTGTAATGAACGTTGATTTCGCCCCGCAGCAAGGCCGTCCAAACCTCCAGCAAGGCCCGTTTGCCGTGGGGAAGGCCGACTACGACCAGTTCGCAGTCGCTCACCGGGAAGCCGTGCTTCCGGAGCAGCTGGTAGGCCTCGTCCGGCTCGTCAACGATCATCCGCGTGATGGCACAATCGACGCAATAGACGACCGACAGCGCCAGAATATGCACGTCCGTCCGGTCAAAGAGCTGGGTGAGCCGAAGCAGTTGCCCGACCTGGTTCTCGATGAATATCGACAGTTGTCTCACCGTTGGGACACCGTGAGCATGGGCGGTCTCGAAAGGTTGTTGGGCCATGGTTCGGCAGTTTAGCGTCTGGCGGCGACAAGGAACAGGATAATTAGCGGCTCCGTTTCGTGCCGTCGGCGGCTTCTGGGGAACCCGTTCATCATTTGGCTGCCGTACGACGTGGCAGGCATGGAGGCCGGGGTGCCAATTCCGCAGGCAGGCCGCCTGTCACCATGGCAGAATCCAGCAGCGGGCCTCTCGACGGATGTAACCGTAACTTGTTTATTTACAATAGGTTACGAAATAAACCTGCGACTTGGGCCGCGTTGGCACCCTGATTGCATCCTGTCCGTCATCGTAGTGCGGCGCCTCTGCGCGCCAGATGATCCCCGTCAGGAGACCTTGCTGTGTCGAAGATCATTGGAATCGACCTCGGAACCACGAACTCCGTCGTGGCTGTCATGGAGGGTGATCAGCCCAAGGTGCTGACCAACGCCCAGGGTGCTCGTTTGACGCCCTCGGTGGTTGCGTTCACCGACAAGGGTGAGCGTCTGGTGGGCCAAATCGCCCGCCACCAGCAGGTGACCAACCCGACGAACACCGTCTTCTCCATCAAGCGTTTTATGGGACGTCGCCACAACGAGGTCAGTAGCGAGGAGAAGCTCGTGCCCTATCCGGTGGTCGGAGGGCCTGAGGAGCTCGTCTCGGTCGAGATTCGCGGCAAGAAGTACACCCCTCCCGAGATCAGCGCCATGATCTTGCAGGATCTCAAGAAGACCGCGGAGCAGTATCTCGGGGCGGAGGTGACCCGCGCGGTGATCACCGTGCCGGCCTATTTCAACGATTCTCAGCGCAAAGCTACCCGGGATGCCGGCGAGATTGCCGGGCTGAAGGTCGAGCGGATCATCAACGAGCCGACGGCGGCGGCATTGGCCTTCGGCGTTGACAACACCAAGTCCGGCAAAGTCGCGGTCTTCGACCTGGGTGGGGGAACGTTTGACATTTCGATCCTGGACATCGGGGACAGCGTGTTCGAGGTGCTCAGCTCCGCCGGCGACGGGCATCTGGGCGGCGACGACTACGACCAGGAGCTGATCAACTACGTGGCCGAGGAGTTCCGCAAGAAGGAAGGCATCGATCTGACCAAGGATCCGATGGCGTTCCAACGTCTCAAGGAGGCCTGCGAGAAGGCCAAGTGCGAGCTATCGACCACGGTGGAGACCGCGATCAACCTGCCGTACGTCACCGCCGACTCGGGCGGCCCGAAGCATCTACAGCAGACCATCACCCGTTCGACATTCGAGCAATTGACAGAAAAGCTCACCGCCCGGTGTCGCGGGCCGGTGATGGAAGCGTTGCAGGCCGCCAAGGTGGCCCCTTCCGACATCCAGGAGATTGTGCTGGTCGGCGGCTCGACACGAATCCCGGCCGTTCAGGCGCTGGTCAAAGAGATCTTCGGCAAGGAG
>JADFPW010000091.1 GCA_022562105.1 Planctomycetota bacterium | reverse complement strand
CCAACCCTATTTGATACCCTATGATGCGCCATCGGTCGCTCGATGGCAAGCGTTTCCTCAAGCCGCCTGCCGCATCACAGGTGTCCGGGCATCAGAATTGAAGGGCGCCGGCACCCTCTGCGCAAAGAAACGGGGCGTACCAACACGCTTATTCGTGTCGCTACGCCCCGGCTAACGGTGTGCGTTAGACACGAGTTCCAGGCGAGCGGGTGCACTCATCGTCCACCCGGCCCGACTCAACTGACGCCTGCGCGAATTCGATTAGTTACGCGACAGGATCTCCAGAATATAGCTGCCCGCCGGTGCGTCGCAGTCACCGAATCGGGCCAGTACGTAGCCGGTATCCAGCGGATCGATCATCTGATCGCAGTTCGGGTCGTACTGACAGATGTCCGGATCCGTAGCGTCCAGGCCGAACCGGGCCAGTATCGCACCGGTGTCCAACGGATCGACTACGCCGTCGCCGTTGACATCGCCGTCACACATAGCCGGCGTGTCACATATGCCTCCACCGCCCGGGCAGTTCTCGCTGCCGGGCGTGGCCACGTCGTCCGGATCACCCAACTCGTTGCCGAAGCTGGTCAGCCAATCCAACTCCGTGTCGGTGTCGACTCCGTTCGGGCAGCGGTACATGTGGTCGGCGGCGAAGTCGCCGTCCATCACCAGCGGAGCGCCGAAATAGATGTGGTCGTCGTTGACGCCATCACGAGTGGCCACGAAGTCAAAGCCGCGATCGGTGATAGCATCGACCGAGTCCTGACTCAGTTCGTCGTCGTCCTCTTCGGTGCAAACCACGTCATCGACGCAAAAGGCGATGTCGGCTGCGATCACCAGGGCGTAGGTTTGCGTGCCGTTTTGCAAGTCGCCCGTTTCGATCAATCGGTCGGGATCGAGAACCGTCCCGCCTCCGATCAGGAAATAGCCGTCGTCGTCGGTCGCTTCCCCGGAGACGAAGTCGATCTGCAACGTGACCCGTCGGAACTGAATGGTTGACTCGTCACCGGCCGTGTCTCCGTCCACCACGATCAGGCTCAGACCGGCCAGGCTGGTGTTGGGCGGACCGAACAGCTCCACAAACTCGGCATCGTCGCCACCGGGATCATCCGCCCAGACCTCGTTGATTACGATTTCCGAAGCCGGCGCCGCCCCGCAGTCGCCCGGACAGTCACCGCCATCACCGAAGTAGGTTCCGTCCAACGCCATGCAATCGAACTCGGTGACGGCCTCGAGACACTCGCCCCAGTTGGTGCAGCAGGGTCCGGTGCCAACGGGTTCGCACATCGGCGGGTTAGTCTCGCAGTCGCCATCGTCGAAGACGAAGATGCCATTGAGCTCGTCGACGCACTCGCTCTCGGTGACGATTTCGCAGGAGACGCCGTCCTGCAGACAGCACTCCCCAATGCACGGCGGAGCCGGATCGAACTCGGGATCGAGCAATGGCACGTATCCCGGGCTGCCGGTGTCGCCTTGCGTATTGCTTGTTCGCCGCCCGGCTGGAGGCGGATCCGGATTGTACGACCAGGGCAGGCTCGAGTCGTTGATCAGGCTGTCAAACTCGTCCTGGTTGTCGCGCAGGTCCAAACTCGACCCGTCGCCCGGGCTGTTCGGGAACCCGACGGAAAGGTCGATGGCGTCCACCATCGTGGCCCCATCCCCAAAGATGAAGATGCGGGTCACCGGGGTAACGGGTTCCCATTGGACCAGATCCACGAAGATCATGTCCTCCAGGGTCAGATCCCACTCGCAGATGAAGTCGTCCACCGAGGCGTTCGGGGCCAGTATCCGAGTCGTGTGCGCCGGAACCACAACCGGAACACCATCGAAGATCAGGTTGTCGGTCGTGTCTCCGGTACCCGTGGACGAGGCGTCCATGCGCGTGAGGTTCACATCACTGTCGCTGTAGTTATGTATCTCGATGAATTCGTAAATGTCCGAGTCGCCCAGGGGTGAACTGTGGATCTCGGTGATGGCCAGTTGATCGCCCTGAACCGCCACATCGTACGGGACATCGACCGAGTCCTGGCTCTGGTCCGCGTCGGTGGCGTCGAACATGAACGTGTCCAGTCCGGTGTAGCCCGCGTTGGGAACGTAGGTGACCTGTGGGTCCGAGAACGGGCTGCCGTCGTCGGGCTCGGAAAGCAGGAACGGCAACATGGCCTCGGTGATCTCCGTCCCATCGCCGGCGTCGAACAACGTGGCGTTCGGACTCAGCTCGATGATCCTGAAGAACGTTATTGACTCCCCGGGGATGTTGCCCGAAAGTTTGATGTCATCCGACAGATCTACTCCGGTCAGGGTTAATCCGCTGAACGCCACCGGCGCCGAGCAAACATTGATGCCGTTGGACACCCCCGGCGAGGGCACCACGCCTCCCTCGCTGCCGTCCAGCGCAAAACTCAGCTCGCACCAGTCGTCCACCGTATCGGTGTCCTCACCGTCGTTATTTCGGGCCACGCCGGCCGGGAAAAACAGCCCCAACGCGTCCGGGCCGAAGACCGGCGCATTGTAGTAGGTGAAGTCGGTGTCGGTGTCCGTGTCGATCAAGGCGATCATGTCGACAATTTTGCCCAGCTCGAAGTCGGCTATGCCATCCTCCGGCGGAGCATCGACGTCCAAGCCCCCGTTGTCGGTAGCCGGATCGGCGTCGAAAACGTCCTGATTGTATTCGACCAACAGGTAGGTCGAGGTGTCGTTGGTCATGCCGAAGAACTGATCGAATCCCTCGAGATCGAGGTTCTTGACGTCGGGATCGCCGTAGACAAAAAAGTCGTTTGGTGGAATCTCAAACCCATCGAGAATGGCGATGTCCTCGACGTCGCCCGGGCTGTTCTCGAAGCTCAGGCCCCCGGTGACCAGCACCAGGGCCAGCCCGTCCAAACAGGCCGGGTTGACCGGGTCGGTGTTGTAGAGCTCGATAAACTCGAAGAGATCAGAGCCGGTCATGCTGACCAGGATCTCGTTGATCACCACGTCCGCTCGGGCGATGCCGCTGGTGGCCACCAAACCGATCGCCAGTGCCACAACCATCGCACCAAACCCGATCCCACTGCCGCCATTTCGCCTTGTTGCGTTCCTCACGTTCCACCTCCTACTCGCTTCAATCGAGCGTTTCCCTGTTACCTGGGGAGCTTCCACCCCAGCCTCACCAACCGTGGGCGGGCGTAACCCCGTCACCACTAGCGAACCACCGCTCCATTCCACGATCCCGTGGCCCTGGATCGGTTCGCCGCGTATCGAGTCGTACCTGTCCTGCCGAACGCCTCAGTAGGATCGCTCACTTCCCTAGGCCGGCATACAAGCCGTCAGTATAGCAGCATTCGGTCCAAATCTCAGCCCCAATCCGCCAGCAGCGAACCCGGGCGCCAACCGCCGTCCCACCACTCAGACGATGGCCACCCGCAAGTCTCCAGCGCCACGATTTAGGGCGCTTCTACGTAGGGCGTACTGGCGACCTGCCGAATGGCGACGGCGCTAGGTAGGTCTGCATGTGCCGTCCGTGGAGTCGTTGCTGAGCGATCGGCGATGGGAGGCCACCCACGCGTACACCGAACGCGTGACCCAATGGATTACCGGAACATGGTACGCCCAGGCAATCCAGCGCCAATAGCGGAGACGACGGGCGACCTGATAGGCGGCGTCCGCACCGACGTGGATCGCGTCGTCAGGCGTGATCAGCCTCATGCCCGTGTTGAACTCACCGTCGGCAAGCCGTGGAAATCGTTCAGCGAGGCCCTCCGTTTGTCGAGCCACCAGTTCGAGCGTGTCGTCGCGATCCCACCGGGCGATGCGAGAAACCCAGCGACGGCAAAAGGAGCATTGCCCGTCATATACCAGCGTAGACTTGCGGACTGCGCTGCGGGTCGTCGCCCTCGTCATCTTGGTGTGACTCGTCGAATTCGTGTGCATTCCTGGCACATCCCGTTCAATTCCAGCGGCAGATCGCGGAATCGCCTCCGCAGTGTAGCGTTTCATACGTGCCGGTGTTTTTGTTAACCGAGCCGCGACGGTCAGGGAGCGGTTTTTCTGTCTCCCTCCCTCACGGTCGGGGCTCGGATAAGATGAAAACAGCGCCACAAACTCCCCTAGGGCTCCGGCACACGTGTTCTGTCGAGATGCACCGCCCGACCCACGGCCTCGAGAATCTCCCGTGCCCCGAACGGCTCCTGGAGATGCACGACGGGCTCCGAAACGGTCGGGTCGGGCTCGGCGTCGGCTCGACTCAACACGATGATCGAAACGGGCGGCTCCAGCTTGCGAATCTGCGCCAGAAGCGCCCCATCACGGCCGCCTTGCTGCTGCAGGCGAACGATGGCGATGCGGAGTCGGCCGGCATGTTGGCCCACCAGCCGGCTAGCCGACTCCGGGTCGGCGGCCGCGATCGGGTGATAGCCGCCCGTTTCCACGGCGTTGCAGATGATCGCCCTACCCATCGGATCATCATCAACAACCAGAATCGTTGCTCCGCCTGTGGGCATCACGTCGACCGGTCGCTCTTCATTGGCCCGGGCCACGGGCCAGTAGAAATCGTATCGCTGAGAATCGCCCGCGGTGTCGGGTGCGTCGATCCAGCCGTCGTGCTGTTGCACGGTGTCCCGCACCACGCCAAGGCCCAGGAGATCCTGCGACAAACTGGCCGGCGGGGGCACCTCATCCGCGGAAGACGCATCGGGCGTCGAATCATCGAACAGGTCTTTCAACCTGGGGCCTGAGTGCTCAACGGATAGCAGGACATATTCGCCTTGGGCCGCCGCGTTTGGCGACCTGCCCGCTGCAACTTGGCGTTTCGACGCCGTCAGACTCAAACGCCCGCCATTCGTCATGGCCAGCCCGGCTCGCACGCACAGAATCATCAGGGCGTGCTGCAATTGCCCGGTGTCAGCCCATACCTCGGGCAGGTCATCCGGACACTCGATGGACAACTCGACGTCGTCCGGCAGGGCGTGTCGCAACAGGCGGCCCATCTCGGCGAGGGTCTCGCCCAGGCGGCATCGGCTGGGGGACATTGACCGGTGACGAGAGAACGATTGCAGGGCGGTGGTCAGCTCGCCTGCCTGCCGGGCCGCCTCAGCCATCTCCCGCAGCATTACCCGTTGCTCGCCCTGCAGTCGGTCGTCGGCCAAGAGTAGATCGCTGTTGCAGGTCAGCACCGTCAGCAGGTTGTTCAGGTCATGGGCCAGATTGCCCACCAGGGCGGTCAGGATTCGGGCTCGTTGAGCTTCTTGGGGAGGCGGCTGCTGGCCGCTGTGCAACTGACGACTCGTGCTCATGTTCGATAGCGTACCATTTCCGCACACGGACGAGAAGTGGGTGGGCACCCCCTTGACAAGCGTTCGGGGCCGTGCCAAGCTGCCGGCGAATGCGGAGCCGTTGGCACCGCATTCAATGACAAGTGAATAGGACGCGAACGTGGGTTGTCCGTCTGTGCGACGGGCAACAGGGAAGGTGGTGAAAATCCACCGCGGACCCGCCGCTGTAATCGGGAACGAACGCCGCAACGAACCATTGGTGAGGAGACTCACTGAGAAGGTGCGGTCAGTAGGATGATCCGTAAGCCAGAAAACCTGCCCATGATTCGCCGGACGTGACGAACGTGCTCCGGGCGTGTGGGCACCTCGTGGCGCAACGTGATCGCCGGATGGTCCGTAGAACGGATCGGTTCGGGTATCGTCGCTGTGTTGGAATCGAGGTCTTTGTGCTCTCTTCGGGGCGCGGAGGCCTTTTTTTATTGGGCACGGGAATGTTGCCCATAAAGGAGCACAGCGAATGAACACCGCAGAGTATCGCCAGAGCCATTCGGTACGAGGACGCATTGGGTTTGCCATCGGTTTGATCGTTACCGTCGGCCACGGATCCCTGCTGCGAGCAGGCTCGTTCGTCGACGACTTCTCCAACGATCCGCTGCTGACCTGGCAGCTGGCCGACGGGCCGGGAGACGGATTTGGAGACAACGAAAACGGCCAGCTCGAGTACCAGCAGGACGATCAGGAGCTGATCGTCCACTACGATTCGTCACTGCCCACCGTGCGTTTGCAGCATGATCTAGATAGGTTGTGGACTCAGGAGGATGCCTTCGCATTCACCGCGACGCTGCGCTTCGACAGCATCGAAGCGCCGGACAACGATTTCATGCAGATCTCGTTCGCCTTGACCAACTCGCAGACCACCGGGGCCCAGCGCACGGGAACCTTTCCGGTCATCGACTCCAACACGTTCGACAATTTGGAGCTGGCCTACTATCCGAACGTCAGCGAGTTCTTCGGCGGTCCATTTGCCACGTTAACCGTGCAGGGATCATCCGACGGTTCGTCCAGCGCCTTTGATCATCTGAGTTTTACCAGCGTTGAAATGGAGCTTCCGCTCGGCGAAACGCTGACCCTACGTGGGCACTACAACCCGCTGACCACCACACTCACCTACCGCATCGACGGGCTGGTGGAAATGTCGGTCGACATTACCGAACGGCCGCCGTTCGGCTCACCGGCCGGGCAGTTCGCCGTCGATCGGTTTTCCATTTCCTCTTATTTTGATGGCGAGGATTTCACACCCGAGACGATCAGCCTGCAGGCGACGGTGGCCTACGAATCCGTTGAGTTTATCGCACTGGGCGACGGGGACGATGACGGCGATGTCGATTTGGTCGACTTCGGAGGCTTTCAACGATGTTTCAGCGGCCCGGAAAGGATGGCGACAGCCCCATGCGCCTTCTATGACTTTGACGGCGATGGTGACGTGGACATCGACGACTATTCCGTCTTCCAGTTCGTGGGCACCGGACCACAATCGTGAGGATCCAGCGGGTGAGGCGGATCGGAATACAGTGCGCCGCGAGGCGGGACCGGGGGTTCACGCTGGTCGAGATTCTGGTGACGATTTCGATCATCGCCCTGCTGATCGGCATCTTGATCCCCACCCTGGGCGACGCTCGCCGGCAAGCCAAGGGCTCGGTCTGCGCGGCCAATCTTCATTTCGTGGGGGTGGCCTCGGCCATGTACCTTGACGATCACGCAGGCGCCTATTGGCCCTACTACACCCAGGATGACGCGGGGCGCTGGTGGTGGTTCGGCTATGAGCTTGGCGGGCCCGGCTCTGGCACGGGTCGCCCGCTCGACAAGTCCCGGGGGGCCCTGGCGACCTATCTGGGATCGACCGACAACCGTCTGCAATGTCCGTCGTTCCCCTACGCTAGCGGTTGTTACTATCCCAAGTTCGCCGAGCGCAGCGCTTCCTACGGCTACAATCTTCACCTGTCGGGGCGTCTTCGTAGCGAGTTCGTCGATCGATCGGCGCGGGTGTTCCTGTTTGCCGACGGCGCCCACTTCGACTTCGGTGACACCCTGAACGAAGGACACTACATTCTGTACTTGCAGGGGGCGTCGGCGCCGTCGGGCTACGGACATTTTCGTCATCGAGGCCAGGCTCAGGTTCTGTACATGGACGGACACGTGACGCCGCAGCCCCTCCGCGGACCGGCCTATGCGGTCGACTGCGGGGGTCGGGCGGGAAATCTCAGCGACGAGAAGGGCTCGTCGTTCGTCTACGGTCTGTAGTTGGCTGCGGGGGTGTGATAACTCAGGGATTCGACTCGATTGTAGCAATCCCAGACCTGGTTCATCGGGGATAGCGAGCCCAGCATGGCTACGAAGAGTAGTCCGAGCAGGGCCAACTCGACACATCGACGCCTGACGCTCGTCGCCCGGTCCCAGAGTCGCTCTGCCACCGCCAGCCCCAGCAGGGTCAACACAGGTAACAGGGCCGTCGCCCCCATACCCAAACCGTTGAGCGAAAGCGGCACGACGACTGCCAGGGACAACCCAACAGCTAGAACCACCGCGACTAAGCTCGGAAGCACGCCGCTAGACCATCGGGAGCTGCGATCATCGGCCACGCGCAGGGCGTGGCCGGTGGCCCATCCGAGCACAAACTGCATCCCGAGAATCGCCGCCCCCACAACCAGCCAGCCAGCCCAGCGATCCCACGTAGCCGTCAGCGCGCCGTTGCCCAGGGCCGCCAACCCTCGGAACGCAACGAATCCACCCGCAGCCGACACCGCCAGGGATCGGCCCGACTGACCCCACGCTCGCGGAGGACTTTCCGCATAGGTGGGTGCTCGACGTCGTCCAGCCCAGCACATTCCCGCTGCAGCCGAGGCCAGCAGTGCGCACGCAGCCAAATTTCCCTGCATCGGATCCCCATCGGTCACTACGATGAGGAGGCGACACCACATCACCGCTGCGATGGCTGCGCAGCTGGGTAGGGCGATCGCCATCCACGGCAGCCGTTGCCGCTTGCCGTAGTCAGCATCACACCGCGCTCGGTCGGTTGCCGGCTGGTCATGGACACCCGGGCGGCCAATCCCCTTCGATGCTTGAACAGCCAGCATGGTCACCACAAAGAGCGGAACCGAAGCCGCCGCCAACAGGGCGTTACTCGGCAGAGACGATCGATGCAGCGTCGAGCAAAGCGCCGCACCCAGGGCCACCCCCAACAGCACCCACCCCATGCCCGGGGCGCCGTGTTGGCCCTTGATGTCTACCAATCGGCACTGAACGGCGACCGCGGTGCCGAGGAAGGCCAAGGGCGCGGCGCACGCGGCGAGGAAGATACACAACTGCAATACGATTAACGCCCAACGCGTCCAAATGAAGTGATCGAAGAACCAGAGCTGCACACCATCCGCCGCGGCGACGAACAGCGGGAGCATAGCCACCGACAATCCGGCAGCGAGGCAAACCCCCGCTAGAGAAAGCCACAGACGGGTGGAGTCGCCGCGCCCAGGCCGGACCACAGTGCGGCTGTTGAGCCACTGGGTCCACGCCGGAAGTCGGTTGATCCCGGATCGAGAGCCTGAAGGTAATTCGCGTCCTTCAGCGTTAGTCGCGTCTCTGGTGAGCCGCCGGGCCAGTGCCCGAGGTAGGGCCACACCACCGGCCACCACCGCCGATCCCCATCCGACGACAATAAACCATGTCGAGGCGTCGGATCCGAAAATGCTCCCCAGAGCGATCAGCAACCCCCCGATCACCCCCCCGAGCGACAGGCCGATGAGCAGTCCGCTGGCACTCTCGGCCGCGTTTGCACATCGATGAATCCACCACCCGACCCAGGGCCGTGACTCGAGCGCCGATTGATTTGGCGGGCGTCGTGCCCCCAAAGTGGTATCCATCCGTGGCTATCCAGTCCGCCCGAGTGGCCCGAGCGGATCGGTTCGATCGCCCAACCGAACGGACCGCATCACGCTACCTCGAGCTACGGTCGAAGTCGTCGGCGGTGTGCTTGTAGAACAGCTTGGCCACCTTGTCAGCTACCTGGTCGGCCAACAGGTGGGCTATCCTATCGACCCCCTTGGCCCGAGTCACTTCACCAGCGGTCAAGTCGGCCGAGACGCGTCGGCCGTTGGGATGTACCGGCCAAACCCGCACCTTCGTTCTGTCCTCTTCCTCACCGGCGTCGATCAGTTTGACCGTGACCGCGAGCCGGGCGGCCACGTCTATGTCGGAAATCTCTTGCCGGGCGTAGAAGTCGCGGACCTCGAGCCACAGAACGCGGTCCGCACCCGCCATGCGCCCGATCTCTCGGCACCCGCGGGTGTTGAAATCGGCATGAGCGGCTCGCAGACGATACACGGTGTCGGCCGCCAAAACATGGGAAACGACCTCGTGGTCGAGGAGTTCCCGCCGCATCGACTCAGCCAGGTAGGTCATCGTTTGCGGCCAATGCACTCGTTCGTCCGGATCGTCGACGAGTATGAGAAGCACCCGATCTTCCAGGATGTGCTCGGGCTCGATCTTGGGCCCCTTGAATAGCCCAGTCCAATACAGCGCTTGTCCGGCGGTGTATCCACAACCGACCGGGCCCAGCAAGCTCACCATCGACAGCACCGCCACAATCGCGCACCCGAACGTGCGTATCAACCGGGGAACCGGCATCTCGCTAGAGCTCCTCTTCGTACTCATAGAACTTCTGCGCTGTGCGCTCGGCAAAGTTGATGTAGGTCTGCTGGCGAACCAGCTCCGCCGCCCCGCGGTTGTTGAGCACCGGTTGGCGTTCGGGATAGGTGACCGTAACCGTGGCCAGCTCGAATCGTTGCGGGTCATCCACGTCGGCTCGGGTATCGAAGACCGCCACCGACGCGCTGATTCTCCCTTGGAGCAACGTCGGAGTCTCCGGGCGGCGCATTCGCATCTCCAGCAGCTCGAGATAGATCACCTTGTCGGCGTGGAATCGCCGCCCCACCTCCGCTGGGTCGAATGCCGTCGCCAGCGTTCGCTCGATATGATCCTCGACACGAGCCGGCTCGACCAGCTCGATTCCTTCCACCTCGTTGCGCAACTTGTCGGCAATGTAGGTGGCTAGTTCCAGGCGGACGTAGGGGTAGTCGAACAGCGTCTCCTGCCCCGCCCAGACGAGAACCATGGTTCGACTATTCCGCAGCCCGTCGTATTCGGCCGGGATGGTCCGCTTGTGCTCGCCGAGCATGAATAGGGGAATCAGGTAGGTACAGCCGGTAAGAGTCACCACCGTCAGTGCGAGCCCGGCCACGGCGGTGGCGTGACGAATCCGATATCGCGTGTGCAATCCAGTAGCCCTCATGTAGGTCTCCGACGTTCGCCGGCATCGTCCGACGGTTTGATGACAAAGGTGGCGCCGCCGGCAGCGTCTGCCTGTGTAGAATTGTGCCGGTAATGTGGCGGAATTGCAACGCAGCCCCCGTTGGCCTATGGTTGGGGAGGCTTGGTGGGCTGGCTCAGCCGACGCCAGCAAGACCGTCACCACCGCGGGCCGCCGCCGGAGCAAGGACCGGCGGGCAACGCCCCGTTGACAGGGAGAGGCCTCGACCGGCGTCCTGGGTGATGGAAACAGCCCCCATGGGAGCAAAACGATGTTCAGGATGGTTATTTTCAGCGTGGCGCTCGCGGTTGCGGCCGCACCGTGCGGCATAGCCGATGCCCAGGTCGGCGACGTTGAGAGTCGAAGTCTCGCAGCCCGCCGCACGCCGGTGGTGGCGGTGGTCGAGCAGGCTCGGGATTCCATCGTCAGCATTTCCAGCACCATCAGCGTCCGACGGCCTCGGACAGTCTTCGACGACATCTTCCATCGTCCCAATCTGTCGCAGACGACGAAAGTCGGCAGTGGGTTTGTCATTCACGAACACGGGTACCTGGTCACCAATTCGCATGTGGTGACCGGAGCTGCCGATCTGACGGTGACCTTCGCTGATGGCAGTGAGTACCAGGCGGAGATTGTTTCCTGGGACACGACACACGATCTGGCGGTTCTGAAGATCGAGCCGGACCGACCGATCCGCCCGATCCCGCTGGGGCACAGCGACGATTTGATGATCGGCGAAACGGCCATCGCGATAGGCAACCCGTTGGGCTATCAGAACACGGTGACCACCGGTGTGATCAGCGCCGTGGATCGCAAGCTGGAGTTCCCCAACGGATTGGTTTACACCGACCTGATCCAGACGGATGCCAGCATCAACGCAGGCAATTCGGGTGGCCCGCTGCTCAACATCCTGGGCCAACTGATCGGGATCAACACCGCCATTCGCGGCGACGCCCAAAACATCGGGTTCGCCATCCCGGTCGACCATCTGCGAAAACTTCTGCCGGAGATGCTCCACGCGGGCAAGCTGCACAACGTCAACGTGGGCATGCGCGTCGGCGGTGGCGACGATGTGCGCGTCGTCGGCCTGACCGATGGCGGACCGGCCCAACGCGCCGGCGTTCGTGTCGGCGACGTCGTCGAACGAATCGACGGGCGACCCGTGCGGCGAGACATTGATTTCTACATCGCCATGTTGGAGCGTCGGGCGGGCGATCAGGTCCGCCTCGATCTGGCGAGCAAGAACCGATCACGCCACGTGCAACTGGTGCTCGGCGAGCTACGGGCCGCGGACGGTGCCCGATTGGCCCGCAAATTCTTCGGCTTGCAACTGGTCGAGCTGGCCGATCAGGCGGCGCGCCGATACGGTATCACGGCGGATCGCGGCTTGATGGTCATTGGTGTGGAACCCGGCACCCCAGCCGAACGCAGCGACGTGCAAGTCGGCGACCTGTTGGTCGAGGTGGAGGCCACCCCGGTCCGCACGCTTCCCCAGATCGGATACCTTCTGGAGTCCGTGAGCCGCGGCGATCCGGTGAACGTCGAGTTTTGGCGTTCCCGCGGCCGGAACATCTACGGATTGGAGAAGCAACTTCGTGCCCAGTGATCCAGACTCGACAATCCCCACCAACGCGACTGCGCCGTCCGGTGCTAACACTCCGAGGGGAACAATGAAACCGATACCCTCCGCGCCATCGCCGCTCCCCTCTGAGCCTGTGGTGCCGTCCGATCTGAAGGTCAAGCTGGCCGAACAGAGGTTGCAGGTGACATGGGATGACGGCTCACAATGCGTGTACGATTTGGCCGTCCTGCGCCGTCATTGTCCGTGTGCTACGTGTCGGACCGAGCGCGAGCAGCGTAGCGAGTCGCCCGCCGAGCAACGTAGCGGCTCGCCCATGTCGCTGACCATCCTCAAGACCGACCCGCGGAACCTGCGTGCGACGGGCGCCACCCTTGTCGGCCGATACGCCATCCAATTCGAGTGGTCCGACGGCCACAACACGGGCATTTTCGATTTTCGCTTCCTGCGTTCCCTCCCGTCGCTACCGGCCGAACAGTCGGCCTCCTGACGCCAAGGCCGGCGAATACGTCGTATTCCCTTCCGCCCACGATTACGGCACCGCGAATGGCGCGAGGCGTTGCGACTCCGAATCTCCAGTCGGGACGTCCCCATCGCCGTGGCTTTTGCACGAGGGGGTTTCATGCTAGGGTTGGGATAATCGTATGGTTGAGCCAATAGCAAACGGCCTGATAGAGCATCTTCCCGAGGAACTTCGGGACTTGGACGATCTGCAGACCGCCATTCCGCGCATTGCCAAAGCGGCGAAACTAACCGATC
>JADFPW010000090.1 GCA_022562105.1 Planctomycetota bacterium | reverse complement strand
ACCTGAAGGGGGATGGACGGAGGATGAAGTCGCCCGGCTAGTCGAGGCCGGCGCCGTGCCGGTCAGCCTGGGACCGCGTGTCCTGCGAGTGGAGACAGCCGGTATCGCCATAGCCGCGGCCGTCGCCATGCATGTGGCCTCTGCCGGAGCTCGGGGTCGCAGGCCGAGCACGTCGAGTTGACACGAGGTATCGCCCCGCGATAGCATCTCCCGCACGGCGGGACGCGGGCGGAGCTGACTGGGCTGGCGTCGTGGCCCAACGAATTTGTGCGGCGAGAGGCCCCGGCCGAGATTTCGCGGAGGTGAAATCGCGGCAGACGACGGTTCAAACAGGCAGTGTCCGAGGACGACGATGATGCAACGTAGGATCAGCATGATTTTGGCGGTTTGTGGGCTGGGTCTACTCGTCGTGGGCTGCGCGAGTTCGCAGCGTGAGCACATCTGGTGGAACCAACGGATCATCTCCGGAACCACCAACACGAACACCATGACCCAGACGATGTCCGAGACCGTCCACGGCTACAGCATCATCGCCGATCAGGATGCCCGGGCATTGCTGGACGACATCGACATGGCCCTTCGTCGCCACCACCCCACGCGACTGACTCGTTGGCATACTCGCTGAATCGCCTGACGCACCACGGGGCGCCCGGGTCCGTCGCGCTGCGATCGCACACGGCTTCACTCGACCGATTACATCTCGCTGCATGCATCCGGTAGCCGATATCACGATGGCCGACCCATTCGACCCACGCGCCTCTGTCGGCTGAACACTCGATCCGTGGTGGCGAACGAGGACGGGTCTTGGCGTACGGCGCTCGAACGCGCCAGGCTCATCCGCTCGCCGGTGTGAAGTGAGGTCGGACGCAGACATGGGTGATGGTAACGCGAACTTGTGGGCTCCGTGGCGAATGGAGTACATCCGGACGCTGGCCGAGGAGCACAAGGACGACGGCTGCTTTCTTTGTCGCTACTGGCAACAGCCGGATCGCGATCGTGAGAGCCGGGTGATCACCCGCAGCGAATCATGCTACGTGGTGATGAATCGGTTTCCCTACTCGAACGGCCATCTTCTCATCGCCTGCGGGCGTCACTGCGGTCGTTTCGACGAACTGACCGACGACGAGCACCGCCAGATGACCAGTCTAACTCGCAAGATGATCCTGGCGTTGGAGGAGACGGTCCACGCCCAGGGTTTCAACGTGGGCACCAACCTGGGTCGTTGCGCCGGCGCCGGTCTGCCGGACCATTTGCACACGCACATCGTCCCGCGCTGGAGCGGGGACACGAACTACATGTCGGTCGTGGGGGACGTGCGGGTGATCAACGACTCGCTCGATGCGCTGTACGAACAACTACGCGGGCAAGTAGGTGACTGACCGCTTGTCGTGACCGGTTCCCCAGATGGGTCGCCCGGGTCTCAAGCCGTACCGCACGGCGTCCTTGGCGCATTTGACAATATCGCCAACGGGATGGCACGCACCGTCTACCACGACGTGAACGTGCCACCGCTGCACCGCAACCGCGAGAACCACTTGCTCGAGCCGCTCGACCAATGCACGCCCCATCGTCTCACCGACGTTGAGCATTTGATCGCGATCAAAAAGGAACGGCGGGTGTTTCATTCCTCCTCGATCCGCCTTTTCGATTTTTGGATCCGGGGGCATCACAATCCCCTGATCGATCCACCCGCGCCGATCACCCCGCAACCAGGTTCCGTAAGTGGTCATGGTCAGGATGAGGGCGCGAGTATCGCTCATTAGCAGCACCCGGTCAGTGAGTGCCATTGCCGGGGGAGGGACTTGAACCCTCACTCCCTTGCGGGAACGGGATTTTGAATCCCGCGCGTCTGCCGATTCCGCCACCCCGGCTGGCGAATATGCGCTCGAGCGGCCCACCGCGGCGTAGAGGCCTTGGGGCGTGCAAGCTGGGACTCGTGCGTGCGTTCCGTCGGCTGATTAGCGAAATCCTGCGCCGATGAGAACCTGCGCCCTAGCAACCGTCTGCCGACTGGCGCGCAGGGTAGCCCTGTCTGACCACATCGTCAACCGAATGCCGATCACCACGGCTACGACGGCGAGCCGTCGTTGGGCGCTCGCCACGGGTGACTTTATCGGCAGCAGATCGTGGATTGGCTTGCTGCGGCGGGGATTTTGGAATGCGAAGTCCGGATTTCATTTGCCTCGGACGGTGGGCGTTTCATAGTATTGACTAGGGCAGAAGCACGGCACGTTCAGCGTGGATGTCGGGGGTTTAAGTTCGTCCCCATCTTTGGGGCACGGGAGGCACCGGCCATGCAAATGATTCGCGAAGATCATCCGCTCAAGCGTCTGTTCTCCGGGCTTATCGAACAGGCCTTCTTCACCGACCTGGGGATCTGCTCGCCGGAGCTGACCGACTACCTGTCCAACCTGCTGGTCTCGTTCGTTCACGTCGATCGCTTACAGGCCATTCGCGACGCCGAAGGTCGCCGACTGGATCAAGTCGGGGCCATGCTCGCCGCCCTCGACCACGGGCCGGTACCCCAGGTCGAGGAGCACAATCGCCAGGTCCATCGGCACATCGGCGACTACGCCCTGTTCTGGGCGGGGGTCTACCCGGAACGGTTTGCCCAACTGCGTCGTCGGCCTACCTATCGCGATCACGTCATCGACTACGTCGCCCAGGGCAAGCGCTCTTACGCGATCGCCTCGGACCTGACCCATGAGGATTGCCTGCCTCCGGCGTGGTTGCTCAATCGGCTCAGCCATGAGTTCGAGACCTGCGTGCACGGGCTGCAAGCGGTACGTCACGGCTGGGAGCAACATGATAAGACCGCGTGGCACGAGAGCCACGAGCTGCTCTATTAGGTGAGTGTGGGGGGTTAGCTGAACATCAGGGAGTGTGGCACCGGTTTTCAACCTGTGTCTTGCATCGGTCGACCACCGGAGGCCTGCAGCTGTCTTTCACCGGTTGAAAACCAGGGCCACATCGTCCCCGCCGGTTACTCGTCCTCCTCGAAGAACTCTTCATCCTCCTCGAAGAACTCCTCGTCCTCATCGAAGAATTCGTCGTCGCCCTCGTCAGCCACCGGCGCAGCGATGCCACCGGGCTGGACACCGGTGAAGTTGGTCAGGCCGGCGTTGTAGATGAAATCCAGCAGCAGCTCGATCTGCTCTTCACCGGTGCCTCCATACTTGTCTTCCAGTTCGGCTTGCAGATCGCCGTAGTCGATAAACGCGCTCTTCGTGTCGGGAAACAGTTGCGGCATCTTGGTACCCGCCTGGATCCAAGCCGGGGACTTGAGCCAGTTGCGGAACCACTCCTGGCGCAGTCGCCGAAAGGCCAGGTTCAGATTCGGAGCGGTCGGGTTCTTGTTGGCCCCTTCCACCTCGGGATCGCCCAGGGCGTGACACTTCAGGCAGTTCAGTTCGTAGAGCAATTCCTCGCCGGTGGTGAATCGATCCTCGGAGACTAACGGGCGGGGAGCATCCACAAATGGGTAGGGAATATCGTATAGACTAGCCAGGAACAGGGCCGTTTCGACCACCTGAGCGTGGGCTTGCAACAGATCCTCGAACTCCGTGTCGTCCGGGTTCAGGTCGTACTTGTTGACCAGACGATTCTCGATCGCGTAGTCGGTCAGGAACGCGGTCTCATCCTTGAGCTGGGCCTGGGCGAACCAGTCCTTGAGCCGGGCCTGGGCGAACCAGTCGGCCCCCGAATCCATGGTCGATCCGGTTGGACCACCGCCCGCGTTTTCCGATTCGGCGACGAACTTGCGAACCTCCTTGAGGTTCTCCTCGAGCTGCCTCGATTCGTAGTCACTCAGGCCGGCGAAGTATTCGACCAGAATGGTGGCCTGTTCGTTGGTCAGATCAAAACTGGGCATGCGCACCTTCAGCCACGGCCTCAGCGTTTCGACGTTCTGCAGGAAGCCGTAAAGCCAGGAGTGCTGCACCTTGGCCCCTTCGCCGCGCAAGTAGGGCGGAGCGTTATCCTCATCGAAACTCAGCTCGCCGGCGTCGCGCACCCGGAAATACTGGTGCAGGGTGGCGACGTTGTCCTCGATGCGATGGCAGCCGACACAGTTCAGTTCGCGGGCCAGCTTGCGCCCGGCGGCGATCTTGCCCAGCGGCGAACCGTCGTAGTCGACTTTCAAGTTGGAGGTGACCCGCGGCGGGCGGCGTCCCATCAGAAAGGTCACCAGGGCGTCGGCCTCTCGCTCGGAGAAGTAGAAGTTGGGCATCTTCAACTTGTCGTAGGGCCTCTTGATCTTGCTGCGATCCCAGATACGCGGGTTGCGCATCTTGTGGTACGCAAACGCGGAATGGGTGGCCGTTATCTCTTCGTCGGGATTGCCGCCCTCGTCGCCGTGAGCCAGCCGGATGAGGTCGGCCCGCTCCGGCGGATAGAGCTTCCCGAATACCTCGGGGTTGTCCTTCCGAACGTCCTCGAAGGCGTGATCGTAGAATGCAAAGTCGAGCTGGGTGACGGGCTTCTCCGCCCATTCGGTCAGGTCCGTCCCCGGACGGGTGGCGGTCTCAAATCCGGTGATCAGGTGGCAGGCGTAGCAGCCGTAGTGACTGATCATCTTGTTGCCCAGAAAGACCATCTTCTTGACGGCGACGTCCATCTCTTCGATGCGAGCCTGAGCGTGGGCAGAGTTCTTCGAGTTGGCCACGAAACTCTTCAACAACCGCCCCAGCTCGCCACCCTCATCCTTCATGATGGCCCGCGAGCGGGCCTCCGAACGCTGGGCGGTGAGCAGCTCGAAGACCAGCCGGTCGGCCATGGCCTGCGATTGCTCGTCCGTGGCCAGCGGTCGATCATCGAACGTATCGTGTTCCATCGACTTCAAGTAGGTGGCGATGTCCAGGGACTCTTGCTCGGTCAAGCGCAGGCTGGGCATCTTGGTGTCCGGAGCGTATTTGTGCGGATCGCGCAGCCAGGCGTAGAGCCATTCAACAGACGCCTTGCTGCCCACCGCGGATAATTCGGGGCCAAACCGCGTGAAGATCGGTCGGTGGTAATCCTCGTCGGGATCGAATCGCACTTGATCCGGATGAAAGACCGCATCGCGATCGCTGGCGAAGTGATCCCAGGCGTATTGCACGCGATCGTTGTAGGTCATGGCCTGGTAATCCGCCTCGGACTGCGAAGCGGTTTTTCCCAGACGGTGCTGCATGTCGGCGGTGATCCGCTCTTGGCCGAACTCGTGGATGTTCGCGTGACACGCCAGGCAGCCCGTCTCTTTGAACAGCGAGCGCCCGCGTTCCACGTCGCCCGTCAGTCGGTCAGGAATCGACTCGGGTTCCCAGGGCATCGAGAGCGCTTGGAGGTACGCCGCCATCGCCTGAACCTCGACCCTGGTGCGGAGGATCGGCTGCTGATCGAACTCGTTTTCGCTGCCCGGTCCGTTGTTTTCCTGCATGAAAAAGTGGGGCATCCAGGTCGAGGGGCGAAACGCGCGGGGGTTGAAGATCCACTGTTCGGTAAAGCCCGGCGACAGCTTGGACGCCACCCGCATCAGGTTTGGTCCGACGCGGCGGGAATCTTCGAGACCGTCGACCTTGTGGCAGTTGATGCATCCGGTGTTGACGAACAGGTTGTAGCCCAGATTGATGTTACGCCCCACCGGCTCACCGTCGAACGAGCCGATCTCGGTCACCTGGCTGTGACACTTGACGCAGGAGCCCTCGGTGTACTTACCCAGGAGCATGGGTCGATCCCAGTAATGGGCGACCAGCTCGAAGGTGAAGTTGGGCACGCCGGCCTGGGTGACGTAGTGTTTCTCGGCCCATTCGTGCGCCTGGTCGTGGCTTTCGGGGGTGTGGGCGGCGAGCACGAACTCGGTTTCCTGCGGGTTGCCTTCGTGACAAACGGTACAGCCCATTTGGGCCATCGGGTGCGGTGAGTCGATGTCGACGAACAGCTTGAGATCCGGATGGGCCCGTAGCGGTTCGTCCAACGATAGCTCCCGATACCCTGCCTCTCGGAAGTAGGCGTTGACCCGCGTCAGAAGCTCGTCGAAGTATAGCGCCTGCTGATTATCGTTGAGTCGATCCCAATGATCGACCACATGGCCGGCGTGGAGCGTCGGGGCGTCGTCACCGTCCAGTTCGGGCGGGGCGGGCATCTCCAGGGGTTTCAGCCCGCGCCTAGCCAACTCCTCGTCCACCGCGGGCAGGCTCCGCTCCAGATGGGCGGCCAGGTTCTCGATCGAAAAGTCTCGATTGTCGATGGCCAAATGGCAGGTGATGCATCGGTCGGTGGTATAGCTCTCCAGATAGTTCAGACGTTGTCGAACATCGGGCAATACCAGTTGCTTGATCTCCTGGTGGGCCGGCGTTCCCTTGGGGGCGGCGAAGTCAGCCAGCGGGGCGTTGATCAGAAACCCCACCAGCGGTAGATCGCCCAGCAATCCGGGTTCGGGCATCAAGCCCCGGTATTGCCGATCCTTGAGCTGGGCATCCTCGGCCACCTTGAGCAAATCGTCGTAGGCCTTTTGGGCCACTCGAGAGGGTTCGCGCAGATCGCGAATGGCTCGATTGAGTACCGCGGACTTATCGGTGAGCTGTTCGCTCTGTAGGCGTAGCACTTCGACCTCGGCGGCGTCACGGTCCAGTGCCTGTCGGGCGGCGGTGGTCTTGGGGTGATCCTCGCCGTGCTTGGTCAGGATCTTCTCGAACTTGGCCCGGGCGACTTGCAGCAACTGGTCGCCCTTGCCAAAATCCTGCGCGACCCGAATCACCTCGAACTGTGTATCGCCCAGGTCGTTCTTCAGCTCTGCAAGGCTCTGCGCGGCGGCCGGCTCAGCCAGTTTGGCGGCCTCGGCCTCGGCCGTCTCACGGGCGGCGGCACGTTCTGCTTGGGCGGCGGCGGTTTGAGTCTGAAGGTAGTCCAGGTGGGCCAGGGCGGCCACCGACACCTGGTAGTCCGTCTGGTAGTCGCGCCAATGCCGATCGTAGTCCACGCCGATGAACCAGAAGGTAGTCAGCAGAAGCAGCACGCTGGCGACGGCGAACAAAATGTGCATCTTTTCCGGGCGGTAGAGCTTCTCGACGGAAACAGGCATGGCAGATCAATCCCAGCAAGCGCAACGGCGGCGCCGGCGTTTGATGGTCCTAGATATTGAAGGGCAACTCCGTGATTCCCACGATGTAATGCAGATTCAGCGTCCAGCGCAAAATCATCTTGATCGGCACGAACAACATCCACAGGAACAACTGGATCAGAATCACGAAACGCACGAAACCGATCTGACGATATATCCGGCGGAAGAACGTCTTGGCCAACACGACCGGGAGCATGGAGAAGTAGCCGCCGACCAGAATCAGACCCGGCGCCTCTCGCAGCAGCCAATGCTCCGGCGCGGGGCGCCCCAACAAGCGCACCCAGAATAAGTCGCGGGCTTCGGTGTTCAATAGAGCGGCCGGCCGATTGTGATCCCAGAACTCGTAGGGGCCGAAGAAGTTCCAGTTCGGCCCGCGCAGAAAGGTCCCAAAGACAATCAGCAACACCCAGAGCATCATGAACCCGAGGATAAACATGGACACCGCGAACGGACGCTCCTTGAACGTGTAGTACCCGTTACCGCGCGGATTCTTGTCTATGTAGGGCACGCATATCAACCCCATCACGATCAAACCCGGAAGCAGCACCCCGGCAATCCAAGGATCAAAATAGACCAGCAGCTCCTGCAAGCCGAGGAAATACCACGGGGCCTTGGCCGGATTGGGAGCCACGTTCGGATCGGCCGGCTGCTCGACCGGAGCCCGCAACACGATCGCCCAGACCAGCAGCAGGGCGGAACACAGGATCAAGGCGATCAGCTCGCTGTACACCAGATCGGGCCAGACCAGCACCCGGTCGTCGGAACCCGCTTCGATCAGAGGCTTGCCGTCCTCCATATTCTGATCGTTGATCGCCGCCTGGCGGAACGCCACCCACATCAGAAAGCCGACCGCCGCAAGCATCATGACGATGGGCACGTTGTCCGGCTTGGTGACGATCAGGCGGAAGTTGGAATCGAAACAGCTCAGAACGAAGAAGAGGACGACCAGGCCCGCCACGCAGGCGGCCACCTTCGGCTTGGTCAGCCAACGGTAGGCCGACAAGGCGATCCCCAACAGGACGAAACTACCCAGAAAGAACGGCGCCGGCCTGGATATCGAGTTGATCAGATCCTTGATCGACTCGACGGCCGTTTGCGAGAGGAGCTCTGCGATCAGCACGTAGTCATTCTCCGGCTATCGGTCCGGTCTGGACCGCTCGAACCCTGGTACTTTCGGCCATCCACCCTGCGGGTGCCACTGGCGGCTTGTCCACCAGTGTCCAATACGCGGGTGCTCCAGCACTGGTGGGCAAGCCACCAGTGGCACCCATTGTTCGACGAGTTGCAGAACATTAGTGCATGCATCGACGTCATAGCGGCCCGCTGATCCCGCCGTCCTTCCGCACTCTCCAGAAGTGCAGGCCGATCAGGATGCTGACCACGAAGGGGATGAAGATGCAGTGCAGCACGTAGAACCGCAGCAGGGCGTTTGGGCCGACCATGGTGCCGGCCAATAGCCCGAACCGGGCATCGGAGCCCAGGTGGACCAGCGGAACGCCTCCAATCTGAAAGATGGCCGCTCCGGGCCCCTCGGCCCCCAGGAAGGGCGTCGCCCGAGCCATCATGGATCCGACGGTGATCGCCCACATGGCCAACTGGTCCCAGGGCAGGAGATACCCGGTAAACGACAGCAGCAGGGTCAACACCAGCAGGATCACCCCCACACACCAGTTGAACTCGCGGGGCGGTTTGTAGCTGCCGGTCAGGAAGACGCGGAGCATGTGCAACCAGATGGAGATGACCATCGCGTGGGCACCCCATCGGTGCAGCTCGCGCATCAGGCCCAGCGTAATGCCGCTCGCCCGCATGGCTTGGATGTCGAAATAGGCGTATTCCACGGTCGGGCGGTAGTAGAACATCAGCAGGATGCCGGTCACCACCTCTACCAGGTATAGGAAGAATGTCAGCCCACCCATGCACCAGGTGAACGAAAGCCGGATCCCGCTCTTGCGCACCGCGACCGGGTGCAAGTGGAGGAATACGTTGGTGAGCACGGCCATCGCCCGGGTACGACGATCGCGGGGAATCCCGTGACGAAACACGCTGCCCCAGACTTGGCCTTCGCGGATATACTTGCCGATTCGTCCCAAGGTGTCCTCCCGTATCGGTTGACGCTCAGCCCGTTCGGTCCCGGCTCACCCCGGGATGCTTTCACCAATGTTTATTTGCGTCGACGCCGCACCCGGAGTCCATCAACCCCCCACGCCCGGGTGCGATGAAATCGTTCGGCGGGATTATGCCGGATGCCCAGCGGACAGCCAAGGCTCCCATCAGGCTGGACGTACCAGCCGCCCGACCATTGTTATCCTGCGACTCGGCGAACGCAAGCGGGCCGCGCCTTCCGATCGCCTCAGAATGAACGCCCAGGCGGCCTAGACCAACAGAAAGCTATCCGAGTGGCCCCACTGCCCCCACTCCTCATGGAACGTACGGGACTTGTCCACGATCACGATGCCGTCTTCCAGGCGAATGGAGAACCGCTCCAACGGGCGGGGCGTCGGGCCCTCGAAGTTGACGCCGTTCTGATGATACCCGCTCCCGTGGCAGGGACACTTGAACTTGTGGTCGTTCGGCAGCCAGTTGGGGATGCAGCCCAGGTGGGTGCAGATAATGCTCAGGGCGGCGATGCGATCCTCCAGGCGGATCATCCAGATCCCCTTGGGCTTGTAGTCTTCGTTGACGTCCCCGGGAGCCATATCGAAGTACTTAGCCAACTCGCCGACGCGCACCTTGGGGTCGGGATCCTCGCTCACGTTGGGGATCATGAAACGGGCCAACGCCGGTCCGAATCCAATGAAGGTCGCTCCCCCGAATGTGGCCCAGCCCACCCCCAGGGCCACACTGCTCGCGGTCAGAACCGTTCGCCGGGTCGGTTCCTTCTTGCTGGATGGGTCGGGTTTAGCGGCGTCGGTGATGCGGGCTTGTCGCCCGTCCGGGGGCAGTTCATCCAACGACTTGTTGGCCCAGCGCTTCGCCGCCGCGCCACCGGCGTCAGCGGAACGCTCCATGCCCGCCCGGCCTCCACGGGCGGTGGCGGCCTCGAGCAGGGATTTCATGGCCTGATCCACGTCGCCGGCCATCGCGGCGACCGGGGCCTTTTCAGGCGCGTGCTTGGCCGCTGCGGGCTTGGGTTCAGCCGGTGCAGCCGCTGGCGGTGCGTCCGGGATGGCGGGAGCTGTCGTCGCCGCCTCTGCGGCTGGCGCGGCGGCTGGCTCGGCAGCGACCGGCGCCTCATCGGGGACTTCGCCCGGGACGGTCTCGTATTTGATGACGTCGACCGGGCACTCCTCGGCGGCCTCGACAATGTTGTCGGTTATCGGCTTGGTGAACTCCGCCTCCATCGCCTCGGGGCGGATGATGCAGGAATCCTCGGTGATGTGGAACACCGTCGGAGCCGACGTCTCACACGCATCGCAGACGATGCACCCCTCCTCGATCCAGACCTTGACGATTAGATCCTTGGTAGCCATCGCTCTTCCTGTCCCTGCCTTCGAATCCTAGTGCTGCGTCAGGGCTACTTTGATGGGTGGCACGATCTGGTACTCCAGGCCGTGGGGCCATCGGAAAGGCTTCTCGTCAGTTTCCACGGCCTGGAGTACCAGATCGTGCCACCCAACCCGGGATTCCACGGGCGCCGGCGCGCTCGACTCGGTCAAACGCCGCGTGCAACCGACTGATCCGATTCCAATCCCCATCGACGCATTGTAGGAGCCTGACGGGCGACATCCAAGAGCGACTCCCTTATTCATTCATCGGCTTCCGACGAACTCAAAAGCGTCACCGCCGACCCGCGAACGCCGGCATGTTTATCCTCGGCCAGACGCTCCAGCGCCTCCCGTATTTCAGGATCCTCGGGATCGGTCAGAAAGCAGGCCGCCGCTTCCATCGCGGTCTGGAGGTAAACGTTCACCCGCCCCGCCGGGAGGGGATGGCCTGCTCCTGTTCCGCGGCCCGTCCCTATTCCGGGCGCCCGATCGATCGTCTTCTCCTCCCAGAACGTCCGGTCCAGCATGTCAAGCAGCACGGGCTTGCTTCGACGATCAGCCAGGCGTCCCAAGGCGACGGCAGCGTTCCACTGCACCTCGCGGTCAGCGTCCACCAGCCGCTCGGCCAGCCGGTCGGCGGCGAACGCCCGTGCCCGATCAGCGCTATCAGCCACAAGAGCCACAACGGGACATGCTACGATTTGTACCTCGACGGCCTCATCAAGCAGACTTCGTGCTATTACGGCGATATACGGGCCAAGTTCTGCCGGGTCAGGGTAGTAGCTAAGGGCCATCAGGGCGGCGCGGCGTGTGGCGGCGGATGGGGCCTCCAACTGCTCCAGCAAAGTCGGCAGTGCGTCCGGCTGGCCCACTCGGGCCAGGGCCATCATTACAAATGCCAGCTTCTGTCGTTCCCCCTCCGGCAAGTCGGCGGATAACGGGCCGATGCGCTGCACAATCCTTGCCAGGCGCCGGACGATTTTGTCGCGATCGGCGCCGATCAGCTCCTGGTCGGCTCTGGTCAGTCGGCCGGCCAGCTCCTGGGCAGCCTGCCATACCTCCTTGTCACGGGGGAGCATTACGCCGACCGTCTTGTCACCGGCGGGGCGTTCGAGGGCGGTGATTAGCTGGTCGATGGAGTGCTCGGGTTCGCTGACCAGTCCGCCGAACAGGAGCACGACGACGACGGCGCACCCAATGATCGTCCCGACGATGAGGAGCGGCACCAGGAACAGCCGGCCCATGAGTCCAGGCGTCATTGGAGGCGCTGTGGCGGCTGGCTCCGGGACCGCGGTTCCAGCCGGTTCGGCGGTCGTCTGCGATTCGCTTGGAAGCCTGGCGTCGTCCGGCGCTGCGTCATTCGGTGGATCTGAATTCGAGTCCATGTGGTCGTTTCGGCGTTGCACCAGTTGTCGTCGCACGCTGTCCGCAGCGCTCCTACCGGGCCGGATTCTTGTCCCCCGGGGCGCCGTCGTCAACCATTGGATGCCCGGGTCGGATGCACCAGGAACCGAATCGCTCGCGGGATGAGTGCAAACCGGGCGGGTAGCTCGCCGGCCTGATCGCCGTCGGCTTGCACGGTGGCGCGCTCGGGGGAGGTAATCTCGACGGTTCGACACTGCTGGTAGAGCACGCCCCCTCGGTCGATGTGTCGGGCAAGCAGGGTGCGGTAGGCGTGCCCCAGAAGCCGTGCTCGGGAGCGGCAGGGGTATACGCATACGTCCAGAAGACCGTCGTCCGGTTGTGCCTGGCGCAGAATGCGAAGCCCCACCGAGTATCGTGGTTGGATTCCGACAAACGCCATGGCGTGGCCCTGGAAGAGAACCTGATCGTCTGCCACCACCCTCAGCCTTGGAAACCGGTGGGTAAAGAACGTTCGCCAGAGCGGCCAGAAGTAGTCGATGTGGGTGATGTGGCCGCCGCGCGCCGCAGCGAGCCGATCCACCACCTCGGCGTCGAACCCCACCCCGCTGACCACCAGAAAGCGACGCCCGTTCACCCGACCGACGTCGCTTTCCACGATTCGCCCGCCGGTCAACGCCTCGAATACGCACTGGGCATTGGCCCGCATGCCCAACTGGCGGGCAACCAGGTTTTCCGTGCCGCCGGGCAAGACGGCCAACGGTTTGTGGCTTTCGAGCAGCCCCTCAGCCACCTCACGCACCGTGCCGTCCCCACCGACGGCCAAGACGATGTCGATGTCGCGGGCGACTTGGGCCGCCAAACGGGTGGCATCTCCCGGCCCTTGGGTCAGGCACACACTCAGATGGTCCCCTTGGCGGTCCAGCATGGTCCCGACACGGGTCAAGAGTCGCGCCGAGCTGCTACGGCCTGAGACCGGATTGACGATCGCCTGCACTTTCATGGGTGTCGACTGCCAGTCTATATGA